>JAENWE010000397.1 GCA_016650185.1 Vicinamibacteria bacterium
CAGTGGAAGCTCGCTTCCAAACACAAGGCGCCCTGGCGATTCTGCGAACCGTTTGGTGGCACGCAAGGTCGCGGTACGGCGATCCGGCTCTTCTTGAAGAACCCCCTATCGCCGCTTCTGGACCGCGGCTTCGTGGTCGCAGCCGTGCGGCGCCACTTCGAAGCGCTCTTCGAGCCCCATCTCTACCCCGCGTTCTCGGCCCGGTACCCCGATGGCGTCACGTTCGAATGCAATGGCGAGGCCCTCGATTCCGATCCGCGGAGCGGCGCCGACATTGTGGAGGTTCGTCTGCCACGCCGGAAGAAGGCCGCCGGGGTGGGCCTCATGTGGCGGAGCGATACGCCCTTGCCTGACGACCAGCAGGGCATCGCGATCAGCACGTTTGGCAAGGTGATCAAGCGCGGCTGGGACTGGCTGGGCGTCTCACCGCCGTCGCCCGCCCGCTCGGCAGGGCTCATCGAGCTGCCGCCACTCGCCGAATCGCTGACTCTAAACAAGGGCGACTTCATCCGATCTGGAAAACGCGGAGCTCTCTATCTCACGTGCCGCAAGGCCGTGCAGGAAACCGTGACCGCGCAGTTGCAGGCATGGGGCGAAGACACCGCCGGCCAGGACGACGCGGCGCGGCGAAAAGCGGCTCGGCCGTTCGAACGGGACCTCGCGGGCGTCCTCGAGGATCTATCCAGCGTGTATCCGTCGCTGGCTTCGTTGGTCGAACATCGTCCGTGGCCAGGTGGCAAGAAGCTCCGCACGGTCGGGCTCCAAGAGGCGCATCGCGGACTGATCTTCGATGCGGCGGAAGGCCTGGCAAACCACGAGGCCTCTTCGAACTCTCGTCCCGACCCCGATCCCGGCGCTCCCTCCAGTCCCGATCCTGATTCCCTGTCGAAGCCCGCGCCTGAGCCCGGTCAGGATTCACTGGATTCGGATCCGCCAATTCCCGCGGAAAGCCTGACCGGGAAGCAGCCGGTCAGCGTCCGCAAGCCAGGGCGGTATGGCCTCTCCGTCGCGTTCGAATCCCGCCCTGAGGATTCGTCCCTCGGTCACCTGGTTGAGAACACGGTGATCGTGAACGTTGCGCATCCCGCCTACCAACGGGCGGAACGCACGCGCGCCGAGGGCTATCACCTGGCTCTGGTGGCGGCGATGAGCCTGGCGAGAATAGCGGTCGAATCGGCGGACTACGATTCGTTCGTCACGGACTTCCTGAAGCACTGGGGAGGCGCCACGCAAGGTAGGAAGAGAGGGCGATCGTAGAGCGATCTCATGCGCCCCCCGGGCTAGGGGCGGACGTTCTTATCGCGCCGCGAAAATCTGAGGCGATTGATGCCTATTATGTACTCGAAGGTTCGGACCACCTCGCTCGGCACGAACCCTTGAATCCCTTTGCCACACTCGGCCCTTCGGAGGTCCCACGCATGCCCCGCACACTCTTCCTTCCTTCCTCGCTGGCCGGTCTGGTCATGGTGGCTATGGCGGCGGCCGTGTCCGTCCGCGCCCAGAGCCCGCCGACCGCGCAGGCGCAGGTCCAGCCAAAGGCCCGAGCGGAAGATGCCGTGCTCGCCACCTACAAGTGGCGCAGCATCGGCCCGGCCCGCGGCGGGCGCTCCATCACCGTCTCGGGCGTGAAGGGTCGGCCGAAGGAGGCGTACTTCGGCGCAGTCGGCGGAGGCCTGTGGAAGACCACCGACGCCGGCAACAACTGGGCGCCGGTCACCGACGGGCAGATCACAAGCTCGTCAGTGGGCGCGCTCGCGGTGTCCGAGTCGAACCCCGACCTCCTGTTCATCGGCATGGGGGAGTCGTGCATCCGCGGCAACATCATGCCCGGGGACGGCGTCTACAAGTCCAAAGATGCGGGCAAGACCTGGACTCACGTCGGCTTCCGCAACGTGGAGGCGATCTCGAAGATCCGTATTCACCCCACGAATCCCGACATCGTCTACGTGGCCGCGTTCGGCCTCTACCACGGGCCGAGCGATGAACGGGGTGTGTTCAAGAGCGCCGACGGCGGCGAGTCCTGGAAGCGCGTGCTCTTCCGCGACGGCAAGACCGGTGCTGTCGACCTGTCGATCGACCGCAAGAATCCGAACGTGATGTACGCGTCCCTGTGGGAGGCGTACCGCATGGAGTATCAGATGTCGAGCGGCGGGCCCGGCAGCGGGCTCTTCAAGTCCACCGACGGCGGCGACACCTGGACGGAGATCACGCGCGCGCCGGGCATGCCCGAAGGCATGGTCGGGCGCATCGGGGTGGCCGTGTCGGGGGCCGACGGCAACCGCGTCTACGCGCTGGTCGAAAACGAGAACGGCGGGCTGTTCGTGTCCGATGACGCAGGTGCTAGTTGGAAGCTCATGAACGCGGCCCGCAGTATCCGCCAGCGCGCGTTCTACTACACGCACGTCCATGCCGACCCGAACAACAAGGATGTCGTTTACATGCAGAACACCGCGGTCTTCCGCTCGACCGATGCCAGCAAGACACTCGTCTCGATCGGCCAGGGCACGCACGGCGATCACCACGACCTCTGGATCGATCCGGACGACTCCGAACACGTGATGGACGGAAACGACGGCGGTGGCGCCATCACGTTCAACGTCGCGGCCGGGCCGAAGC
>JAENWE010000398.1 GCA_016650185.1 Vicinamibacteria bacterium
CGCGCGTGCACGCGCTCCGCCGCCGTTCCCTCACGCTTGGCCAGGGTGATGATCTTCTCCGCGAAGGGTCGGAGTTCCTTGGCTTTCGGAAGGGTGGTCTCGATGCGTTCCTCACGGAGCAACGCGGTCGCGAGATTCCGGAGCAAGGCGATGCGGTGGGCGCTCGTGCGGCCCAGCTTTCGTCCGGCGACTCGATGTCTCATGGTCTTGTGGTCCTTGGTGTTTCTCTGCGGCTTCTCTCTCGGAAAAGGACGCGCAAATGATCTCTAACTAGTCGCGCCGGAGGAGGTCGGGTTGCAGCCGCATGCCGAGGGAGAGTCCCCACTTGCGAAGCTGATCCTTGGTCTCATTCAGCGACTTCTGACCGAACTTGTTGATCCGGAGCAGTTCGCTCTCGGTGCGCACCACCAGCTCACCCACCGTCTTGACGTTGATCTGGGTGAGGCAGTTGTAGGCGCGAACCGGCAGTTCGAGATCGTCGATCTTGCGGCCGAGCTTCTCGCGCAGCGCCTCGCGGTCGGTGTCGCCCACCGGAAGAGGAGCGGCCTCGGACGGGGCCTGGGGCGGAGCCTCCGCCGCTTCGGCGAGGTTCAGGAACAAGAGCATGTGCTCGCGGATGAGACGGGCGGCCAAGCCCACCGCGTCACGCGGCGTGGTCACCCCGTTGGTCCAGACCTCAAGGGTGAGCTTCTCGTAGTCGGTCGCCTGCCCGACCCGGGCCGCTTCCACGAAGTAGTTCACTTTCTTCACCGGCGAGTGAACGGAGTCGATGGGAATCCAGCCGATGGAAAGCGACTCATCGAAGTTCTTCTCCGCCGGAACGTAACCGCGACCGGGCTTCACGACCATCTCGACGCCGAGCGAGGAACCCGCAGAAAGGGTGGCGATGTAGGCCTCGGGATCGAGAACGTCGACATCGGCATCCGGGGTGATGTGCTTGGCTCGGATCTCTCCCGCCTCTGAGGTCTTGAGGTAGATCGTCTTGGGATGATCGACATTGAGCCGCAGGGAGAGTTTCTTGAGGTTCAGAATGAGATCGGTCGCGTCCTCAGTGGCTCCGGGGATGGGGGAGAACTCGTGAAGCACGCCGTCGATCCGGATGGCGGTGATGGCCGCCCCCTCGATACTGGAGAGGAGAACGCGGCGCATCGCGTTTCCGACCGTGGTGCCGAATCCGCGCTCAAAGGGCTGGGCGAAGAAGCGGCCGTACATGTCATTTGAGACCTCGTCGTCCATCTCGAGGTGGCGGGGGCGCTGAAAGCCTTTCCAAAGCATCGTGGTTCTAGTTCCTTAAGGTCGGTGCGGGGTTGCTGGATGTAAAGGGGTGAAACGAAAAAATTGGGCCTGGAGCCGCGGCGGCCGAATGACCGCGCAGCGTCTCTTACTTGGAGTAGAGCTCGACGATGAGCTGCTCTTGGATCGGGAAGTTCACGTCGTCGCGCGACGGCATGGCCTTCACCTTCCCCTTGCGGGCGGCGGGGTCGAGCTCGATCCAGCGCGGGGCGGTACGTCCCTTGGCGTCTTCGATGGCATCGGCCACGAACTGAAGTTTGGTGGCGCGCTCCGAAAGGGAGATCTCATCGCCAAGGTTGACCTCGAAGGAAGCGATGTCGACCTTCTTGCCATTCACTCTCACGTGACCATGACCGACCAGCTGCCGGGACTGCGCGCGGGAGGCGGCAAAGCCCATCCGGAACACCGCGCTGTCGAGACGTCGCTCCAGAAGAATCAGGAGAGTCTCCCCAACCACGCCCTTCTGCTGGTTCGCCCGGTCGAAGGTGCGGCGAAACTGGCGCTCGAGCAGGCCGTAGATGCGCTTGACCTTCTGCTTCTCGCGCAGCTGGAGGCCGTAGCCCTGGGTCTTGGGCTTGGCGTTCCGGCCATGCTGTCCAGGCGGATAGTTGCGCTTTTCAATGGCCGCCTTGCCGGATGTGTCGCGGCGGCCCTTCAGGAAAAGGTTGATCCCTTCACGTCGGGATAGTTTCCCGGTGGGTCCAATATATCGAGCCACTTGTTTCTCCGCTTCGCTTTCTTGTACTGAGCTCTGAAAAAATTAGACGCGGCGCCGCTTGGGCGGCCGGCAGCCATTGTGAGGAATGGGGGTGATGTCGCGGATCGACTTCACCTCGACCCCCGCCGCGGTGAAGGCCCGGATGGCCGACTCGCGTCCGCTCCCCGGACCCTGGATGCGAACGTCCACGGACTTGAGCCCGTGGTCCTTCGCGTTGGTAGCCGCGGTGGTCGCCGCCTGCTGGGCCGCGAAAGGCGTGCCCTTGCGAGAACCCTTGAAGCCCATGCTTCCCGAACTCGACCACGCGATCACGTTGCCCGCGGCATCCGTGATGGTGATCTTCGTGTTGTTGAAAGAGGCCTGGATGCTCACCGTGCCATGCGGCACGTGCTTGCGCTCCTTGCGGGTCTTCTTGCCGGGTTCGGCCTTCGTCGTTGAGGTTGAGGCTGCCATGCTGGTTCTTGTCCTAGAGAGTTCGGTGCGGCGTCACTTCTTGACGCGCGCGCCCTTGCGGGGCCCCTTGCGGGTTCGCGCATTGGTCTTGGTCCGCTGCCCGCGAACGGGGAGATTCCGCCGATGCCGAGACCCGCGATGAGAGCCGATCTCGATGAGGCGCTTGATGTCCAGGGAGACCTGCTTGCGCAGATCGCCTTCGACCGCGCCCGCGGCTTCAATGGCCTTAGCGATTCGGCTCACTTCCTCCTCGGAAAGATCCTTGACCCGGACGTTCGGATCGATCTTGACCTCGGCGAGGATTTTCACGGCCCTATTGGGACCGACGCCATAAATGTACTGGAGACCTGCCTCAACCCGTTTGGTTCGAGGGAGGTCGACGCCTGCGATGCGAGCCATTCTCTACCCCTGCCGCTGCTTATGCTTGGTGTTTGCGCAGATCACGCGGACGACGCCCTGCCGCTTGATAACGCGGCACTTGACGCAAATTTTCTTGACCGACGATCGGACCTTCACTTCTTGAGACTCCGTTTCATATATCTCTCGCTCGACCCTTTAGCCCGGAACGCATCTGACGATGCGACCGCGCGACAGATCAAACGGTGAAAACTCCACAACGACCACATCGCCCGGCCTCACACGCAAGGCGTCCGAAGCGGCACAATGCGCTATCGCCTCACGGCGACGCCCGCTCTCCCCGAGGGTTTCGACCCTGAACAGGGCGGACGGCAACGCTTCCATGACCCGAGCCGTCATCTCAATTCGACCCTCCCTCTTGGACACAGGTTTCGCCATGCTCTCGAGGCCGTCTAGGCATGACGCACGCTCTGTGCGAAGGGATAAGGCTCGGACAACACCCACGGACCGTGTTCCGTCACCGCAATTGTAAGCTCGTAGTGCGCAGAAAGCGACTTGTCTTCGGTAACAACCGTCCACTTGTCGGGAAGCGTCCTGGTCGCGGCCGCACCCTCGTTGACCATCGGCTCGATGGCCAGGCACATGCCCGCCTCCAGGCGGGCCCGCTTTCCGGGCGGTCCATAATTCGGAACCTGGGGGTCCTCATGGAGGTTTCGGCCGATACCATGACCTGAAAGCTCGCGAACCACGGTGTATCCGTGCTTGACCGCGTGGCTCTCGACCGCATGGCCCAAATCGCCCAGACGCTTGCCCGGGTAGGCCGTCTCGATGGCCCGGTGAAGCGATTCTTCGGTCACTTTCATGAGCCGTTCCGCGGCGGGGCTCACGTTCCCGACCGCCACCGTTCGGGCGGCGTCGCCATAGTAACCGTCCACGATAGCCCCGAAATCAAGGCCGATGATGTCGCCCTCGAGGAGGACTCGCTTCCCCGGGATCCCGTGAACCACTTCGTCGTTGACCGAGGCGCACAAGGTCGCCGGGAAGCCGTGATAGCCCAAAAAGGCGGGCTTGGCTCCGCGCTTGCGAAGGTTCTCCGCCGCGATCAGGTCGAGTTCCTTGGTCGTTATCCCGGGTTTAGTGTGTTCCGCCAGGAGCGCCAGGGTCTCGACCACGATGCTGCACGCCCGGTGCATGGTTTCCATCTCCGCGAATGACCGGAGGGTGGTCATTGGACGGCCCCCGTGAGGTACTGCTCGATCTCGGCGAAAACCTCGTTCACATCCCGATAGCCGTCGACCAGATGCACCGGACCGCGTTTCTCGTAGTGCTGGATCACGGGCACGGTCTGGATTTCGTAGGCCTCGAGACGCTTGGCCACGACATTCTCGCGATCGTCGGCCCGCTGGATCAGGCTCGACCCACACTTGTCGCAGATGCCGGGCGTCTTCGACGGCGATGTTTCGAGGTGGTAGGTGGCCTGGCAGGACGGACACCAACGCCGTCCGGACAGGCGGCGGAGGAGAACGGCGCGAGGGACATCGAAATTCATCACCACGAGCTCCATTCCGCGCTCGTCCACCAGCCGGTCGAGAGACTCCGCCTGATTGACCGTCCTGGGAAAGCCATCGAGAAGAAGGCCGTTGGTGCAGTCAGGTTCGGTCACGCGCTCCGCGATCAGGGCCACGAGCAGAGAGTCGGGCACGAGACTCCCGTTATCCATGAGCGGCGCTGCCTGCTCTCCCAGGGGCGTTTTTCGGGCGATGGCGTCCCTCAACATCTCGCCGGTGGAAATCCGAGCGACGCCGGTGCGACGGGCGATAATCGCCGACTGAGTTCCCTTTCCTGCACCGGGAGGGCCCAGGAGGAGGAAGCACAGCGGACGCTTCGCCTTCGCATCACCGACGCCCACGAATCCTCCGGCCTCGACCGGTAAAGCCATCGTAGTGCCGCATCACCAGCTGGGCTTCGATCTGGGCTACGGTGTCCATGGCCACGCCGACCACGATGAGGAGGGAGGTGCCGCCGAAGAGGAACGTCAATCCCAGACCCTCGGTGATCCAGCTGAGACCGTTGTTGGTGAGGAAGGTATCGAGCCAGGGGCCGATCAGGGGCAGGGGCGCCACTTTGAAACCGGTGATCAGGAACTCCGGGAGGAGGGCGATGACGGCAAGATAGATGGCGCCGCCGAAAGTAATGCGGCCCAGCACCTTGTCCAGATATTCCGCGGTTCGCTTGCCCGGCCGGATCCCGGGGATGAATCCGCCGGCCTTGCGCATGTTCTCTGCCACATCCTCGGGATTGAAGACGATCGCCGTGTAGAAGTAACAGAAGAAGATGATGAAGGTGAAGTACAGGAGGTTATACAGCGGCATGCCCCAACGGAGCTGCTCGGAAAGCGACTGCATCCACAGGTTGGTCGGCGCGACCATCTGAATGATGGTCTGCGGGAAAGCGATGATGGAAGACGCGAAGATGACGGGGATGACCCCGGAGGTATTGACCCTTAAGGGCAGATGCGTGGACGCGCCGCCCATCATCTTGTTGCCCACCACGCGTTTGGCGTACTGCACGGTCAGCCGTCGCTGCCCGCGCTCGACAAAGACGATGAAGGCCACCACCGCCACCATAATCACCATCAGAATGATGGCGGTGATCAGCGACAACTCGCCGCGCTGGATCTTCGAGTAGGTGTCGAGGACGCCTCGCGGGAAACCGACCACGATGCCGGCGAAGATGATAAGGCTCATCCCGTTGCCGATCCCCCGCTCCGTGATCTGCTCCCCGAGCCACATGATGAAGGCAGTTCCGGTGGTCATGGTGAGGGCGGCGAAAAGCCGGAAGCCCCACCCGGGAGTTTCGACAATCCTGAAGTTCTGGCTCAGGCTCGTGCGCTCGAGCCAGACCGCGATACCGAAAGACTGAACCAGCGAGAGCATGACTGTGCCGTAGCGGGTGTACTGAGTGATCTTCCGCCGGCCCAGTTCGCCCTCCTTGCTGATGCGCTCGAGATACGGCCAGACCACGGTCAGCAATTGCAGGATGATCGACGCCGAGATGTACGGCATGATGCCGAGGGCGAAGATGGTGAAGTTGAGGAGATTGCCTCCGGAGAACATGTCGACCAGGCCGAACATGTTGCTCTTGTTCTGTTCGAAGAACTCGACCAGGGCCTTCGAGTTGATTCCGGGCGTCGGGATATGCGAGCCCAGGCGATAGATCGACAGCATCGAAAGCGTGAAAAGGATACGCCGTCGCAGATCCGGGACATCCCAGATGTTTCGGAGGCTTTGGAATATGTTCATCTGGCCTCGAGTGTGCTTATCGGTTGAGTCGTTTCAAGAGGAATGGTTGAATGGCGGTTAAGCCGCCGCGACCTTCACGCCGAGCAATTCCGTCTTGCCGCCGGCCGTCTCGATGGCTTCCTTGGCCGAGACTGAGAACCGATGCGCCTTGACGGTGAGGGCCTTCGTGAGTTTGCCCTTGCCCAGGACCTTCACGGTTTCCGTTTCGTTCTTGCCGATGAAGCCCTTGGCCACGAAGTCCTCCGGACCCACGGTCGAGCCGGCCCGGAACAACTCGAGTTGCTGAAGGTTCACAATCGCGTATTCGACGCGGAAGATGTTGTTGAAGCCGCGACGCGGCAGGCGCCGGAACAACGGCATCTGGCCGCCTTCAAAGCCGGGCTTGCGCGAAAAGCCGCTGCGGCTCTTCTGGCCCTTCTCGCCGCGACCGGACGTCTTGCCGCTGCCGCTGCCCGGACCGCGTCCGACGCGCTTGCGATTCTTGGTCGAGCCCGGGTGGGGCCGGAGATCGTGGAGACCGGTGGTCATGATCTTCTGTAGTTCCTTGATTCTTGGCGGTTCAAATTCAGGCTAGACGAAGCGGACGAGGTGAGGGACCTTCTTGGCCATGCCGCGGTTCTCCGCGGTGTCCTCGCGCTCGACCACGTGACGCATCCGGCGCAGGCCAAGGCCGCGAACGCAGGCTCGCTGACCATCGGTGGAACCGATGAGGCTTCCATAGAGCTCAACCTTGAACGTCCCGGTGGCTTTCGGTTTGCTGGTTTTCTTCTGCTGCGTCATGTTCTGGTTC
>JAENWE010000399.1 GCA_016650185.1 Vicinamibacteria bacterium
GCGACCAGATCGCGATCGTAGCCTCGCCGAAGTAACCTTGGCAGACGCGACGAGCCTCGACGACGACGCCATCTGAACAAATGAAAGCCTGGGGGTCAGCAACAACATGTGGGCGGTCGGTCGTCTTTCACTACTCTCGAGAGGCCGCGTAGCGGTCTCCAAGGCCCCATCGGCGCTCCCCGATTCAGGAACCCTCCCGGCCGTCGCACAGACCCTGCACTTGGCCGCGGACGCCGGACCGAAAACGAACGACGTCGAAAAAACCGCGGGCGTGCCGGAGCTATCGGGAGCCGCACTGGTCACACCTCGGAACGTGGCCCCATCCATCGAACCCGACTCGGCTGGGCCAGGAACATATCCCACGATCGCGGACGCCCCCCCGGCTGCGAGTTTCCTTCATCGACTCGCCCATCGCGTCAAGCGACTGTTCCGCGCCATCTTCGGCTAGCCCGACTGCGACCTCAGGCCAATCCTGGGCGGGCTCGTCGCTTGGGGCCGAGCCCGCCCTGGCCCTCGCCCGAACTGGACAACCACGCGCAACTCTGCACCTTCATCGATCGCTGCCCCCCTCATCGGATTCATGGCGAGTCCGGTTCTGGTCACCACCGGCAGCTCCGTAGAAATGCAGGCGACGACCGAGGTCCACTTCTGGGCTCCTGCCATTGACGCCATCGTGGGACGAATCCGGAACACCCGGGCATCTCGGCGGCCCGACCGGCGACCGCCCGCATGACGCCAGTGAAAATCCCGTATACCCTCTCCCCAGAGGATGAGAAACTGCGCTCCTGGAGCACCGAATGAAATCAACCGCCTGGCTGTCTCTAACCTTCGTTGCTCTCCTGACCCCGCCGACAGAGGGGGCTAGGGACCTGGCCCCGGCAGCATCGATTCAATGCGACATCCTGTTCGCCGGCGGCCGAGTCGTCGATGGTACGGGCGCGCCCTGGTTCCGCGCGGATGTCTGCGTGCTCGGCGACCGGATTGGCGCGGTGGGGCCGTCGCTCAAACTGGCCGCGAAGCGGCGCATCGACGCTGGTCGCCTGGTGATCGCCCCGGGCTTCATCGACATGATGGGCCAGTCGGAGTATCGCCTCCTGGTGGACGGCCGCGGCGCCAGCAAGATCACGCAGGGCATCACCACCGAGATCACAGGCGAAGGAGGCTCGATCGCCCCGCTCAACGCCCGCATGCTGGCCACGGGTCGGGAGACCTATGCGCACTACGGCTACACCCCGAACTTCACGACCCTCTCCGGATATTTCGATGAGCTGGCGAAACGCGGCACGGCGGTGAACGTGGGGACATTCGTGGGTGCGGGGGGTGTGCGCAGCCTGGTGATCGGAGAGGATGATCGCCCACCCACCCCGGCTGAACTGGAGACGATGAAGCAGGCGGTCGCACAGGCCATGGAAGAGGGCGCGCTGGGCCTTTCCACGTCTCTCATCTACGTCCCTGATCACTTCGCCTCCACCGAAGAAATCATCGCCCTCGCCAGAGTCGCGGCGAGCTATGGGGGCAGCTACATCACCCACCAGCGCGACGAGGGCGATGACAACGGCGGCGGCATGGACGCCAGCATGGACGAAGTCTTCCGCATCGCCCGCGAGGCGGGGATCCCCGCCGAGATCTATCACATCAAGGCGTCCGGCAAGAGTAGCTGGGGGCGGATGAAATCGATGCTGAAGCGGATTGAGGACGCGCGCGCCGGCGGCCTCGACATCAGCGCCGACCAGTATCCCTGGGCCGCGAGTTCCAACAACCTGGACGCCAGCCTGCCGTTCTGGGTCCGAGAGGGAGGGGCGGACAAGATGGTGGCGCGGCTCAACGATCCGAAGCAGCGCGCCCGCACGCGTGAGGACTTCCTGAAACTGCCGGAGAACACCGACTGGCCCGCCGGAGCGTCGCGGATTCTCATCACCAGCGTGCTCAACAGGGAGCTCAAGCAATACGAAGGACAGACCATCGAGCAGATCGCCGCGGCCGAGAAGAAGGACCCGCTCGACGCGATCCTCGACGTGGTCATCGCCGACAGGGGGAATACGGCCCGCGTGTCTTTCTCGATGAACGAGGATGACGTTCGCGACGCCCTGCGGTCCCCCCTGGTGTCGTTCTGCACGGACTCGGGTGCGGGGGCCGAGGACGGCATCTACTCGAAGCAGAAGTCGCACCCGCGCGCCTGGGGATCCGCTTCAAGGATCCTCGGCCACTACGTGCGAGATGAGAAGGTCCTCACCCTGGAGGAAGCGGTGCGCAAGATGACGTCGCTTCCGGCCGCGCGCATGCACCTCGACGACCGGGGCATCGTTCGCGTGGGCATGGCCGCCGATCTTGTGGCCTTCGACCCCGACACCGTGGACGCCAAAGCCACGTACGCCGACCCGCTCCACTACAGCGCCGGTATTCCCTACGTCGCGGTGAACGGGGAGCTGGTCGTTGACGGCGGCGCAATCACAAAGGCGCGCCCCGGACGGGCGCTGCGCGGGCCGGGCTACAAGACCCGCTGACCGCGCCTCACGCGACTACTTCGACCGTTCCAGAAACCGGCCGTCCCGGGTGTCGACCCGGATCTTCTCCCCGGTCTCGATGTAGGACGGCACCATCACCTGCGCCCCGGTCTCGGTGATCGCGGGCTTGAGCTGAGCCTGGGCGGTGGCCCCCTTGATGGCGGGTGCGGTGTCCTTGACTTCGAGATCCACGGCGATCGGCAGAATCAGAGCGATCACGCGGTCTTGAAAAATCGTGGTGCGAATCTCGAGATTCTCCAGCATGAAGCCGGCGGCCTCACCCACCCGGTCGGCGTCCAGTGTGAACTGTTCGTAGGAGGCGAGATCCATGAAAACGAAGTCATCGCCCTGCTTGTAGAGAAACTGGGCGTTGCGGTAGTCCACCTCCGCGCCCTTCTCCATGTCCCCTCCGCGCCAAGTCTTGGCCTGGCTCTGGCCGGTGCGGAGATTCTTGATCTTCGTCTTGATCAGCATGGAGGCGCCCCGCGCCGACGGGGTCTGGCTCTGCACTTCGCCCACCTGCCACGGATCTCCACCGATTTCGAGAATGTCACCGCGTTTCAAATCCGATGCGTTGATGACCATAGCCAGCAAGGTTATTCGCTGCCACCGGTCCCGCACAAGAGCCGTGCCGCAGGGAAGACCCACCACCGTCATCGCGAAGGACCCGGAGTTTTTCCATGGACTGAAGCGATCCCGGCGGGCCGCGAGATTGCTTCACTCCCGAAGATACGATGGGTCGTTCGCAATGACGGAAAGGGCCACAATGGGGCGTATTCGAACGGGTTTCTTAGCAGGACCCCGACAGAATGCATGAGACGCAGCAGTCTGGGCAGGACGGCGAGATTGCTTCAGTCCATGGAAACACGACGGGTCCTTCGCAATGACGATGGTGTGTTTTTCGCAAACCGTCACGGACGGAGTCCGTCCAAAGCTCCCAATGACGGCGGAAGATTGGTGCCTTCTCCACATCCGCGGCTGGCCTCCGGGCGGCGATCGTGGGCACTCGCCCCGGGTATGTCGCTATCATCGTCGTGGACGCTGGCCCTCGGCGTCCTTGATTGGAGTTCCTGGAGGTGGCGGATGGCGATGGGAAGTGTGGTCCGCGCGGCGGGCCTGGCGTTGGCGCTGGCGGCAGCTAGTCACGGTCAGGCAAAAGCTCCAGCGACGACAGCACCGTTGTGGACGGACGTCACCGCCGAGACCATCGGCGAGACCGGGCTGTGGACGAACAAGGTGGAGATCGCGGACATCAACGGCGATGGACGGCCCGATCTGCTCTTCGCCAACGGCGGCAATTACTCGGAGCCCGGCCCCCCCGAACCCAACCAGGTCTTCATCAACAACGGTTCGGGGAAAGCGTTCGCAGATCGGACTACGGCCGTGTTCGGCCCGACTCCCGATCTGGCCCGGGTCATCAAGGCGCGGGATTTCAACGGCGACGGCATCGTGGACATCCTCGTGGGCACAACGTTCCAGACCCAGAGTCGTCTCTATCTGGGAACCGGCGGGGGAGCGTTCCGCGAAGTCACATCCACTCACCTTCCCCAGAGTCCCCTGAGCGTCGGTGACCTGGAGCCCGGAGACGTGGACGGCGATGGAGATCTGGATCTGCTCCTAGCCGACTGGGGCGCGGGACACAACATGACGAACGCGGGCGGGCGCACCCGGCTCTGGCTCAACGATGGAACCGGTCATTTCAGCGACGCCACGGCAACTCAAATGCCCGCCACTCTGATCCGATTCTCGTGGGATCTGGAGCTTGTCGACGTGGACAACGACTCCGACCTCGACGTCTTGGTGTCATGCAAGCGGTGCGGCGGAGGCAGCCTGTTCAAGAACGACGGCGCAGGCGTATTCACCGAGGATCCACGCGGTCTCCCCCAGTACACCAACAACTACGAATACGAACCGATGGACCTGGACGGCGATGGCTTCCTCGATCTCGTCACCACTAACGACGGGGAGATCCTCCGGGAAGACAGTTCCGACCGGCGCGAACACGTTCTGCGCAACGACGGCAAGGGACGCTTCCGCGATGCCACCGCGCAGTGGTGGAGCGAGGACGCCAATATCGGGCAAGACGACAACATGGTCGCGTTTCTCGACTACGACTCCGATGGCGATGCCGACTTCGTGATCGGGTCGCTCAGCGGGCCCGATCGCCTGATCGTCAACGACGGCAAAGGCCACCTCACCTTGTCGTCGAATGCTTTCGACGGCCCGGAGACCCCGGGAACCCTGGCTATCGCTCTCGCCGATCTCGACGGCGATGGGCGCATGGACGCGGTGCAAGCCCAGGGCGAACATCCAACCGCAGTTCAAGAACGCGTCTACTCGGGACGAGGCCTCGCACCCGACACCGCGCCGCCCTCCGTCACCATGGTCTCCACCGCGCCGCCTCCGATCGCGACCCATCCGTCCGGTCTCACTGTTCGCGCGCGCGTGCATGACCACAAGAGTCCGTCGCTCGCCACTGACTGGAAGAGCGTGACCGTGGAGTGGAGCGCCTCGGGTACAACTCAGGCGACGGCCATGAGATGGTATGGCGAGTATCTCTGGCGGGCGAGCATGCCGGCGCCTTTCTCAGACACTACACTCTTCAAGGTTTGCGCCACCGACGCGGCCGGCAACCGGGCCTGCCAGGACACCATGACGATCCCGAGAAGCCGGCACATCCAAGCGGACTCCCGCCATCGCCGGACGAGAGACTGATGGAACGCCGGGTCAAAGGATCGCTGTTCGTCGAGTACGTCCGCATGCTGCGCTCCAGGAAGGATGTCGACTGGTCCCGCTACCTCAAGGCCGAAGATCATCCCTACCTCGCGGTTCGGATCGATCCCGAGGCGTGGTATCCGATGGAGACGTTCTCAAGATTCGGCCTGGGCATCCTCGACGAAATCGCCCACGGCGATCCGTTCCTGGCCCGTGCCTGGGGACGGGTCTCGGCGGATCACCTGGTCGCGATTCATGGGCAACTCCTGGTCAAAGGCGACCCTCGTGAATCCCTGATGCGAGTCCTCGTCCTTCGCGGCAGCTTCTTCGACTTCGACGCCGTTGCGATCCCTCACCTGACGGACCGGCACGCCGAGGTTCACGTGAACTACGGCATGAGCGCCCGCGCGGAGCAGGCGGCATCGCTGCAGACGCTGGGGGTCTTCGGGCGGTTGGTTGAACTCGCGGGAGGACGTGGCGTCTTGACCGCGCTCACCCGGCGCCTCTGGGAGGGCGATCCAGTCACCGCGTTCACTGTGGATTGGGATCCGCCCGATTAGCAGCGGGCATCCCCCGGACCGACACGGACCGGGAAGCTACTACGCGATGATGTCGTTGAGGACGGTGCCCGAAACGTCGGTCAGGCGGAAGTCACGACCGCTGTAGCGGTAGGTCAGCTTGGTGTGATCGATTCCGAGGAGGTGCAGGATGGTCGCGTGGATGTCGTGCACGTGGACGGGCTTCTCCACCGCCTTGAAGCCGAAGTCGTCGGTCGCGCCGTAGGTCATGCCGCCCTTGATTCCGCCGCCGGCCAGCCACATCGTGAAGCCGAACGGATTGTGATCGCGGCCCGCCTGGGTTGACCCGGCTCCGCCGCCCACTTCCACCACCGGGGTGCGGCCGAACTCCGAACCGCAGATCACCAGGGTGTCCTTGAACAGGCCGCGCTGCTTCAGGTCCTTGATCACGGCGGCGAAGGGCCGGTCGGAATCGTTCGCGTTGACCCGGTGCTGCTGAACATCCGAATGGGCGTCCCAGGGATCGCCCTTGGCGTAGTAGACCTGAACCATCCGCACCCCGCGCTCCACCAGACGCACGGCCATGAGACAACCGCGGGCGGTGCTGCCGGTGCCATACAGGTTCAGCGTGGCTTCGCTCTCCTTGCGGATGTCGAAGACATCCGGGGCCTCGGTCTGCATCCGGTAGGCCACTTCCATGGAATTGATGGCGGCATCGAGCTGCGGCTCGGGGGCATTCCCAGCGCGGCGAAGCCGGTCCAGCTTCTCCAACAGGTTCAGTTCGCGTCTCTGCTCTTCAAGGGTGAAGTCTTTGTTGTGAATGAAGGAGACCAGCTTCTTCGGGTCGAAGTCTTTCCCGATGATCTGGTCCGGGCGCTCCACTCGGTCGGAGATCAGGGTGCCCTGGTGCATGGCGGGCAGGAAGGCCGAGTTCCACAGCGGAGGGCCGACCGTGGTCGGAACATCCGGGCAGAGGACGACGAAGCCCGGCAGGTTCTTGTTACCCGTGCCGAGGCCGTAGGTGAGCCATGAACCCACCGAGGGCCGCCCGACTTGGGTGTGGCCGGTGTTCATCATCAACATCGAGGGTTCGTGGTTCGGAATGTCGGTGTGAACGGAACGAACGAAACAGATGTCGTCGACGCATGAGCCCACGTGGGGGAAGAGTTCGCTGACTTCGATTCCGCTCTGGCCGTACTTCTTGAACGTGAAAGGCGAACGCATGAGCGCGCCGGTCTTGCGCTCAGTGGCCAACGTCCCGCCCGGCAGGGGCTGGCCGTGGAACTTGTCCAGCATCGGCTTGGGATCGAACGAGTCCACCTGAGACAGGCCGCCGTTCATGAACAGAAAGATGACGCGCTTGGCCCGGGCCGGGTGATCGAGAGCGCGCACAGCGACCTCCCCACCCTGCTCCATGACGCCGCCTGCCTTCGCGATCGACTCGTTTACGAGGCCGGCAAAGGCCATCATGCCGAAGCCGCCGCCCAGGCGACACAGCGCGTCGCGTCTGGTTTGAGGCCTTCGATAGCGCTCTGACACTCGGCTAGCTCACAAACAGGAATTCGCTGGAACTGAGGAGAACTTTCAGGTACCGCCCGAAAACCGTGATGGGGAGACTGGGCTCAGTGACCTTCGCCCCAGGCTTTTGAGGACCCACTCCCGCCATCATGCCCGATTCAACCGCGTCAGGCCCATCCGGGGCGGCGCCATCTTTGACCTCGGGCGTTTTGGTCTCGGCGGACGCCATGCCCTTCGAACCATCGCTGGCAGCCTTGGCCTTCGCCTTCTCGGCCTCGGCCTTCTTCTCTTCGTACTGTTTCATGGGCTCGGCGGCGAGAAACTCCAGGCCCGCCTGCACCTCGGCCGCGGTGGCCGTGCGCCCGAAGATCAGACGATAGGCCTTTTGAATACGCTCCTCTTCAGTGGGTTCGCCGCCCACGCGCTCCGCGAGCTTCTCGGCATGTTGCTGCATGAAGTCGCTGTTCATGAAGAACAGCCGCTGCAAGGGGACGTTGGTCGAGAAACGCTTCTCCGCGGTCTGCGACGGGCTGGGGAAATCGAAAAGCTGCAGATACTCATCCAGCTTGTAGCGACTGACCCGGCCGTAGATGGTGCGCCGCGGAGACATGGGAGTCAGAGTCGCGGACGGCCCGCCCACCGTGGTCTTGAGCGCGCCCGAAACGAACAGAACCGAATCCCGGATCTGCTCGGCCGTCATCCGGGGCCGGTTGGCCCGCCAGTAGAGGCGGTTCCCCGGATCCTTGTCCGCGTTCGCTTTCGAATACGCCCCGCTGAGCTGATAGGCAGCGCTGCTCAGGATCTCGCGGTGCAACGCCTTGATCGACATCCCGTGGTCGACGAAGAACTGGGCCAGATAGTCCAGCAGTTCGGGATGTGAAGGCTTCTCAGCGTTGATTCCGAAGTTGCTCGGCGTGTCGACGAGGCCGGTCCCGAAGTGCCGCTTCCATATCCGGTTCACGATGACC
>JAENWE010000400.1 GCA_016650185.1 Vicinamibacteria bacterium
ATGCTGAAGCTCTCCCATCTGGTCGACGACAAGATCCACGCAAGGTCGATCGGACCGTACTCCCTCATCACCCAGCAGCCGCTCGGCGGCAAGGCGCAGTTCGGCGGACAGCGGCTTGGAGAAATGGAAGTGTGGGCGCTTGAAGCTTATGGCGCTGCGAACATCCTCCAGGAACTTCTCACCGCCAAGTCCGATGACGTCTACGGCCGCACCAAGATCTACGAGTCGATCGTCAAGGGCGAGAACTACTACGCCCCCGGCGTTCCCGAGTCGTTCAACGTCCTCATTCGCGAGTTGCGGAGTCTCGGCCTCGATGTCGAGCTCATCAAGTCTCGTGTGACCACGGTCTGATCCGGTTGAGATCGACCGCGACCCAAATCCTCAGCGACACTCCTGCTCACCGATAAAGAAGGACGAAACCGAAAATGAGCCTGACCCTGCCAGTGAGTGCACCCGTCGAGCCCAAGCTTCCCGAGTTCGATGCCATTCGGATCCGGCTGGCCAGCCCTGACAAGATCCGTTCGTGGTCGAAGGGCGAAGTCACCAAGCCCGAGACCATCAACTACCGCACCTTCAAGCCCGAACGCGACGGTCTGTTCTGCGCCAAGATCTTCGGTCCCATCACCGACTGGGAATGCCTGTGCGGAAAGTACAAGCGGATGAAGCACAAGGGCGTGATCTGCGACAAGTGCGGCGTCGAAGTCACGCAGTCGAAGGTGCGTCGTGAACGGATGGGTCACATCGAGCTGGCCTGCCCGGCCTCTCATGTCTGGTTCTTCAAGGGTCTCCCCTCGCGCATCGGCAACATCCTCGACATCTCCCTTCGCGACCTCGAGCGCATCCTGTACTTCGAGTCGTTCGTGGTCGTCGATTCGGGCGATTGCCCGGAGGTTCGCCGCCAGGAATTGATCCCCGACGAGCGCTATCGTCAGTTGCGGATGAAGTACCCGCGTCTGCGCTGCGGCATGGGCGCCGAGTCGATCAAGGAGCTTCTGAAGCGCGTCGATGTCGACGAAGAAGCGACCACCATCCGCGAGAAGATGAAGACCGAGACTTCGGTCCAGAAGAAGCTCAAGTTTGCGAAGCGGCTGAAGGTTCTCGAAGCGGTCCGCAAGAGCGGCAACCGGGCCGAGTGGATGATCATGGACGTCATCCCGGTCATTCCGCCGGAGCTCCGCCCGCTCGTTCCCTTGGACGGCGGTCGTTTCGCCACTTCAGATCTGAACGATCTGTACCGTCGCGTCATCAACCGCAACAACCGGTTGAAGAAGCTCATGGAACTGCGTGCGCCCGACGTCATTGTTCGTAACGAAAAGAGGATGCTCCAGGAGGCGGTCGACGCCCTGTTCGACAACGGCCGTCGCGGTCGCGTTCTGCGCGGCGCCAACAACCGTCCCCTGAAGTCGCTCTCCGACACCCTCAAAGGCAAGCAAGGCCGGTTCCGTCAGAACCTGCTGGGCAAGCGCGTCGATTATTCCGGTCGATCGGTCATCGTGGTCGGTCCCGAGTTGAAGCTTCACCAGTGCGGTCTTCCCAAGAAGATGGCGCTCGAACTCTTCAAGCCTTTCGTCTACTCCAAGCTCGAGCGCGAAGGCAAGATCAGCTCAATCAAGGCCGCGAAGGAGAAGGTCGAGCAGCAGCATCCGGAGGTCTGGGATTACCTCGACGAGGTCATCTCCGAGCACCCCGTTCTCCTGAACCGCGCGCCCACTCTGCATCGCCTCGGCATCCAGGCCTTCGAACCGGTTCTGGTCGAGGGCAAGGCCATCAAGATCCACCCGCTCGTGTGCACGGCGTTCAACGCCGACTTCGACGGCGACCAGATGGCGGTCCACGTTCCCCTCACTCCGGAAGCCCAGATCGAAGCGCTGGTTCTCATGCTGTCGGCGAACAACATCCTCTCGCCCGCCAACGGCCAGCCCATCGCGGTTCCCAGCCAGGACATCGTTCTCGGCTGCTACTACCTGACCAAGGAGAAGAAGGACGCGAAGGGCGCAGGTCGAGCGTTCGCGAGCTACGAAGACGTGCTCTTCGCTCTGGCCGCCGGGGAAGTCGAAACCCTCGCTCCCATCCGGCTGCAGTACACCGGCGAGCTCATCGACCTCACCACCATGGACGACGATCAGGACGTGGTTCGAGCCGAGGTTCAGCACATCAAGAACAAGGTCATCGACACCACGGTCGGGCGCGTGATCCTGGCCGACCATCTCGAAGGCATGCCCTTCGTGAACGGCGTGCTCAAGAAGCGCGGCCTCCAGCAGCTCGTTCAGTATGTCTACCTGCGCTACGGCCTCGAGAAGACGGTTCACACCCTCGACGCGGTCAAGGATCTCGGGTTCCTCCACGCCACCAAGGCCGGTATTTCGATCAGCATCACCGACCTCGTGATCCCGGAGGTCAAGGAAACCATCGTGGCCCAGGGCCGCAAGGATGTTCTGGCCGTGGAAAAGCAGTACCTCGACGGGGCCATCACCAACGGCGAGCGCTACAACAAGGTCATCGCGATCTGGACCGAAGCGACCGAGAACGTGGCCGACGCTATGTTCAAGGGCATGCAGGGTCAGGACAAGGTGGGGGACTTCAACCCCATCTACATCATGGCCGACTCGGGCGCCCGCGGTTCGAAGCAGCAGCTTCGCCAGCTCGCGGGCATGCGGGGCCTGATGGCTCGTCCTTCGGGCGAGATCATCGAGAACCCGATCACGAACAACTTCCGTGAAGGTCTCACCGTGTTGCAGTACTTCATCTCGACCCACGGCGCCCGCAAGGGCCTGGCCGACACCGCGCTCAAGACGGCCGACTCCGGCTACCTCACCCGTCGCCTCGTCGATGTGTCCCAGGATGTCATCATCTCGGTATACGACTGCGGCACCACGGAAGGCATCGAGATCCGCTCCATCATTGAGTCCGGTGAA
>JAENWE010000401.1 GCA_016650185.1 Vicinamibacteria bacterium
GCGAGACGACGCGCGCGCGGCGCTCTATCGCGAGTTGCTCGACGACACGCCGGCCGACGACTTGCTCCGCGCCATGCTCCGTGCGGAGTCTACCCAGCCCGGCGCCAGGGCTTACGGCTTTGGAGTGTGGGATCCGTCGGCTACCGTGGCCATCGTACGACTGGAACTGCTCTCGGGCGCCAACTCGGCGAGGATCGAGGATTTGCAGGCTCGGGCGTCGCGTGCCCACGACTGGGTATCCGTGCTCAGGGCTGCCGTGTTTGAGGCTTTCGATGGCGAATTGTTCGAGCGCATCAACCCCACCTGGCGCTCTCGCCTGGCCACTTTCGGTCTTGTGGACCTGTGCGCCTCCTGGAACCCCGACCTTCTTCCTCTGCGGGACTGGGCGCTGCTCAAGTGGGAGACGGAACCGCGCGCCTTCAGCGAACCCCTTCGCCTGCAGATCGCCGAGATGCTGCTGCATCAGGGCGAAGGTACGCGCAGTCTCGCCCTGCTCGCGGGCATTGAGAGCGGGGCCGCTCTAGCGTTGCGCGCGGCGGGCCAGGTGCAACAGGGACGCTTTGTCGAGGCGCAGTCGGCCTTCGAGGCGGCGTTCAAGAAGCTCCAGGTCCAACTCGGCACACGCAAGCACCTGATGCCCGATCGGGTCGCCTGGCTGTATCCGCTTGCCTTGCTGGCGCAGCAGACGCCCAAGGCGCTGGAGCTCGCGAGGAAGTTCTGCGTGGGCGAGTCGGGCCGGCGTGATCCGTTCCCCGAGGAACCCTGGGGCGCATGGGCGCATGTGGTCTCCGTACGGCTGGGCGATCTTTCGTTCGACCACAATGCCCTGCGTCCCCGCTCACGGCCCGGCTACTTCAGCGGGTGGGGCGACTTGTGGCGCTGCCTGCTGCGCGCCTGGCTTGGCCCTGATACCGTGGGCGATGAAGGAAAGGGTGGAGAAGCGCGCGCGAAAGTTGTCGCTCTGCTGCGCGAGCGGCTTCGCGGGTGCGGCTTCGCGTGGCTCGATGGGCAATTGGAGGCGTCAGAGTCGGTCTTCCGAGGCGGCGACGCGCCCGAACGCTTCTTCATCGCTGGTGCTCGGGAGAACTGGCGCGACCTCCTCGTGTCTTTGCAGGCGCTGGGCGCCGAGAAAGTTGCCGGGGACGGGGCGCGGGCGACGCGCATCCTCTGGGTGGTCTCGGTCGACAATCAGGGCGCGCTCGAGGAGATCACTCCGATGGAGCAGAAGCGCGGGCCGCGCGGCTGGAGCAGGCCCAAGCCCCTGTCGCTGTCCCGGCTCGCGAAGGATCACAAGCTCGATCCGGCGGACGCGAAGGTCGCCCGGGCGATCCGGCCGGACCGGTACAACGCCCAGCGGCTCCGGCTGGATCTGGCCGCCGCCATCGTGGCTCTGGTGGGCCATCCCGGAGTGATTCTCAGCGACGCGCCGGAAACGGTCGTCGACGTCGTGGAGGGCACGCCCGAACTCGAGGTGGCGCACGGCGATGCGGGCTTCCTCGTGCGCGTGAACCCACCGCTACGCGATGAATCCGATCCGGAAGTGACGTACTACATGGAGAGCGCGGATCGGCGCGAGCGCGAGGCTCTGCGCTCGATCACGGTGTTGCGTGACTCACCCCAGCGCATCCGTGTGGTTCGCCTGACCGAGGCGCAGCGACGGGCCGCCAAACTGCTGTCCGGCCGAATCACTTTGCCCGAAAGCGCCCAGCCCGAACTGCAGCAAACTCTGCGATCCCTGGCCGGACACTTCCACATCCAGTCCGACCACGTGGAGGCGGCGACCTTGGTGGCGGCCGAGTCGCGACTGCGCGCGGAGCTCGCACCCGTGGGCGACGGGCTGGGACTGCGCCTGGTCGCAGCACCTCTGGGGCCGGATGGGCCGCGCCTGATGCCGGGCAGCGGTCGGTCTCGCGTTATGGCGTCGGTCAGGGGCGAAACCCGTGGCGCTCAGCGCGACCTCGCCGCCGAACGGGCTCACCTCGACGCCGTGCTCGAGGCCTTTGACTTCCTGGATCCGCCCGCCCGCGGCGATCTGGTGTGCGAGTGGGTGATCGACGAACCCGAGCGGGCCCTCGCGACGATTGAGGCTCTTCCGCTCCTGGCGGCGGTGCAGGCCATCGACTGGCCACGCGGACAGGCCGTGCGGGTGATTACCGTGCATGCCGCGCAGATGACGCTCAGCGTACGCACCGAGCGCGACTGGTTCAAGGTCGAGGGCCGCGCTCAACTCGACGAGGGGCTGGTGTTCGAACTCGAAGCGCTGCTCGCCGCCGCTTCGGGCAAGAGCCGTTTCGTACCGATGGGAAAAGGCGTCTATGCGGCGCTCACTCGGGAACTGCGCGAAAAGCTGGTTGAACTCGCCGCCGTGGCCGAGCCCCAGGGCGGGGGACTGCGGGTGCCGCACCTGGCGGCCACATGGCTCGATGACGTGCTGGAAGGGGTCGCGGCCGAGACCGACGACGGGTTTGCCCACAAAGTCGAACGCCTGCGCGCCGCCCAGGAAACGCAGCCCGCGCTGCCGAGCCTCCAAGCCGAACTCCGCCCGTATCAGGAAGACGGCTACGTTTGGGCGATGCGGTTGGCCCAGGCGGGTTTCGGCGCCTGCCTCGCCGACGATATGGGTCTCGGCAAGACGGTTCAGACGCTGGGTGTGATGCTCGCGCGCGCCTCCTCCGGCCCGGCGCTCGTGGTGGCGCCAACCTCGGTGTGCGGCAACTGGCTCGCCGAGACGCAGCGTTTTGCGCCGACCCTCAACCCCACGATCTACGGCGAGGGCGATCGCGTCGCGACCGTGGAGTCGGCGGGGCCGCTCGATGTCGTGATCGTTTCCTATACGCTGATGCAGCAGGCGCGGGAGGGCTTCGCGAATCGCACCTGGCATACCCTCGTGGTCGACGAGGCCCAGGCGATCAAGAACGCCGCCGCCAAACGCTCCCTCGCGTTGTTCGACCTGAAGGCGGACTTTCGCATGGCCCTGTCCGGCACTCCGATCGAGAACCGGCTCGGCGATCTGTGGTCGATCATGCGTCTGTGCAATCCGGGGCTCCTGGGCACTCTGTCGCGTTTCAACCAGCGCTTCGCGGCGCCCATCGAGCGTGAGAGGGATCGCGAGGCGCAGCGCATTCTGCGACGGCTGATCGCGCCATTCGTGTTGCGCCGAACCAAGTCGCAAGTGCTGCAGGAACTGCCGCCGCGCACCGAACTGGTTCTCACCATCACGCCGGAGCCCGCCGAGGCCGCCCATTACGAGGCCTTGCGCCGGGTGGCGGTCAGAGAAGCCGAAGGCGCAGCGGCCACCGAGCCGCGCGGTCAGGCAGGGTTCCACATCCTCGCGCAGCTGACCAGGCTGCGCCGCGCGGCCTGCGACCCGCGCCTGCCCAGCCCGGACCTGGGGATCGTGGGAGCCAAGGTGCGTGCTTTCGCCGAACTCGCGTCCGAGCTTGTGGCCAACGGCCACAAGGCGCTGGTGTTCAGCCAGTTCGTCGATTTCCTTACGCTTTTGCGCGAGCCGCTCGACGAGGCCTCTATCCGTTACCAGTATCTCGACGGCGCCACCCCTGCGGCCGAGCGCACGAAGCGCGTGGCGGCATTTCAGAAGGGCGAGGGCGAGTTGTTCCTCATCAGCCTCAAGGCCGGGGGTTACGGCCTCAACCTGACCGCCGCCGACTACGTGGTCATTACCGATCCCTGGTGGAATCCGGCAGCGGAAGATCAGGCCATGGGCCGCGCTCATCGCATGGGCCAGGCGCGACCCGTGACGGTCTACCGGCTCGTGACCAAAGGCACGCTCGAGGAGCAGATCGTGAGGCTGCACCACGACAAGCGGGCGCTGGCCGAGGGCGTGCTCGCCGAGGGGTCTGAGGGCAAGGTGCTCCCGTCGGCGGAGGAACTCATCGCCTTGATGCGGCATTGACCCTTCCCCCTCTCAATAGTCGTGCCGGCAAGATCGAGTTCACTGGGAGTTCGGCGGTTTCACGCGTCGCTTGGGCGGAGAGAGGAGGCGCCGCGCGATCTCGGCCGCACGGCGGCGAAGCGTCTCCGCCGAGTGCGCCGACCCGAAGTACTTCGCGATCTGCCGGCGGTCGGCGGGCGTGATCCGCGCGTAGGCGGCGGCGAGGGCGGGCGTGGATCGGGCGAAGGGGGCCAGTTCCGCGGGCAGGATCACGGGCGGCTCTGAGATCCGCCACACCTCGACCGGGATCGCGTCTCCGACTGCAACTCCGCGCGTCTTCCACACCGTGGACGGGACGAAGATCCGATGGCCCCCGGCGCGCGAGGGGAGAAGGGTGCTGTCGAATTCGATGCCGAGGACCCGGGCCCGCACCGGTGCGCGGCGCTCAAGTCCGAGAGCCCGCCCGACGCCAGCGGGGACCTCGACGCACCGGTTCGTGGTGATGGCCCGGAGCACCGACTCGAACCGCACGGTGGCGCCTTTTCTCATCCTTTTCGACCGATAGCGCGGGCGGCGACCCTACGCTTCGTGGGAAGTCCGCCCTCCCACCACCGTCCGCACGACCTGGATGTCCTTGATCTTCTCGACATCCCCGGTGTGCGGATCGTTGGCCAGCACCACGTAGTCCGCCAGCTTGCCCGCGCTGATCGACCCCTTGAGGTTCTCCTCGCCCGAGGCCCACGCCCCGTTGTGCGTGTACACCGCGATGGCCTCATCCACGCTGATGCGCTGATTCACCCCCCATGTCTTCCCGTCCCATCCTCGGCGCGTGACCATCCCCTGAATCGCCATGAGCGCCGCGAAAGGCCCCGGCGGGAAGTCCGACCCCGCGCAGGCATAGATCCCAGCGTCCAGCATCGAGCGAAAGGCCATGCAGTGTTTCATCAGATCTTCGCCGTAGTACACAAACTTGTCGGGGTTGTAGTAGGCATAGGAGGTGAACATGGCAGGCACCGCGCCGAGGGCCTTGATCCGCTTCACCAGGTCGTCGTTGACGAGAGTGCAGTGGGTGATCTTCGGCCGCGCATCGGCCCGCGGATGGAGCTTCTGCGCGCGTTCCAGGGCGGTGAGGTAGCGGTCGATGGCCACGTCGCCGTTCGCGTGCACGTTCACCTGAATGCCCGCGCGGTGCACCCGCTCCACCCAGGCGTTCAGATCCTCCTGCGACTCGGTGAGGTTGCCCTGGTAGGGCGGCGTCACTCCCGGATACGGCACGGAGAGCGCCATGGTGCGCTCGGAGAACGACCCGTCCGCGGTGTGCTCGGCCGTGGCCCCCAGCCGGATCCACTCGTCCCCGAAGCCGGTCTTGATGCCGGCGCTGATCATGGCCTCGAGCGCCGGCCCGTAAGGCTCGTAGTTCACCCGATGCATCAGCTCGCCCCGCGCCCTCACGTCCTGAATGGCCGCCAGGTCTCCACCTTCGTGATGCACGCTGGTGAGGCCGTAGCGCGCGAACTGCTTGGAGAGGTGCGCGATGCCGTCGCGCCCCCGCTTCTCCATCTCGGCCGCGGTCAGGACGGGCCGCGTGCCCACCTTGTCGAACGCCTCGATGGCCCGATCGGTGACCCGCCCGCTCAACTCGCCGTCCGGGCCCTTGTCGAACGTGCCGCCCATGGGGTTGGGGGTGGCCTTCGTGACCCCGGCCAGCTCAAAGGCACGAGAGTTGTAGAAGTGGGTGTGCCCGCCCCGGTGCTCCACCATCACCGGATGCACATTCGACACCTGATCGAGGTCGATCCGGCGCAGCGCGCGACCGTCCTTCACCTTCGTGTCGTCGAAGAAAAACCCTTCGACCCAGTTCCCGGGCGGCGCCTGGGCGGCCTTCGCCCTGAGCTTTCCCACGATACTGTCGATGCTCACGAACTCCACTTCGAAGGGATTGCCCACGAGGACCTCGTTGAGCAGAACCTCACCCTCGGCATGGAGGTGACAGTCGATGAACCCGGGCAGGATGGTCATCCCTTTGGCATCGAACACCTGGGTGTTCTTCCCGGCCAGGCCCTTGATGTCGGCACTCGACCCCACGGCCGTGAACCGGCTTCCCGTAACCGCGAAGGCCTCGGTGCGGGGCGCGCGCGAGTCCACGGTGTAGACCTTGGCGTTGATCACGATCAGGTCGGGATCCTGACCTCCGGTGAGAGCGGCCACCGCACCCTGCGCCGCGGCGTCGGCGCCCTGAAGAGGCGCGCCAAGCAGCGCAGCCGCTCCGACGCTCGAAGCAGAGATGAAGTCCCGACGGCTGCGACGGTCATGGGTCATGGGTGGCGTCCTTATTGGGGTTTGCAGGAAGTTGTTGCGCCGCCGCCCCGACGGGGAGACGACCGGCAGTTCAACATACGAGGGTTGGCGCAACGCTTCAAGCGGGAGGTGAAGCCGGCATTTGGTGCCTCAGCCGGCCATGCGGGATCCCGCCCTGGGGTCGCAGAGTTTGGAGTGGCTCCGAAAGGCGGCGGACCCGGGGCACGCCGAGGCGCGCCTGCTCCTCGAAGTCGTGAAGCTCCAGATCAAAGAAGGCGTTCCCTAGCTCGCGTAGCTTTCACGGCACCGAAAAAATGGTATCACAGTGATACTACGTTGCCGGACCGGGAACCGGGCAGCCGCGTGATCGCGGACGTACCGTACCCGGCCGCAGAAGCATCCACCACGATCACGCCCACCGAAGCCCGAACCGGCATCTGAACCGATTCAAAAAACCCCTACGGCAGCAGAATCGTGCACCCCGTCGTCTTCCGCGCCTCGAGTGCGGTGTGCGCCTGCTGCACTTCGCCCAAGCGAAACGTCTGACCGATGCGGATCTTCACCTGGCCGCTGCTCACCACAGCGAACAGATCGTCCGCCATCTCCTGGTTCGCCTCTCGCGTAGCGATGTGGGTGAAGAGCGTCTGGCGCGTCACGTACAAGGACCCCTTGGCCCCCAGGAGGCCGGGCGCAAACGGGGCGGGCGGGCCCGACGAATTGCCGAAGCTCGCCATCAGACCGAGGGGCCGCAGGCAATCGAGCGATCTGTCCCACGTGTCCTTGCCCACCGAGTCGTACACCACCTTCACTCCTTTGCCAGAGGTGATCTCCTTCACCCGCGGCAGAAAGTCTTCCTTGTTGTAGTTGATGACGTGGGCCGCACCCAGTTCCTTGGCGAGGGCGCATTTGGCATCAGACCCCGCGGTGCCGATGAGTTGCAGTCCGAGGACCCCCGCCCACTGACACGCGATCAGCCCGACCCCGCCCGCGGCCGCGTGAAACACCACGAAGTCGCCGGCTTGCAGGCCTCCCTGCGGCTGCGTGCGCTTGAGCAGGTATTGCGCGGTCAGGCCCTTGAGCATCATCGCGGCGCCCGTCTCGAAGGAGATTGCGTCGGGCAGCCTGCACACCGGCTGCGCAGGCATCACCCGCCGCTCGCTGTAGCTGCCGGGCGGCCCGCCGGCGTACACCGCGCGGTCACCCGCTTTCAGATGCGTGACGCCCTCACCGACGGCCTCCACCACACCGGCTCCTTCCACGCCCAGCGAGACCGGCAACGGGAGGGGATACAGCCCGATGCGATGGTAGACGTCGATGAAGTTCAGGCCGATGGCATGGTGCCTGATGCGGATCTCTCCGGGGCCGGGTTCACCGACAGTGAGATCGACCAGCTTGAGCTGTTCGGGCCCGCCAGTCTGTTCAATGCGGACGGTTTTGGTGGAATGGGTCATCGTGGGATTAGCGTAGCACTTCGACCCCTGGCCCAGGAGGTCAACGCCAGGAGCTACGGAACAATCCGGAACTTCCCAAGGCCCAGCG
The DNA here is from genome assembly GCA_016650185.1 of Vicinamibacteria bacterium. Taxonomy (GTDB): domain Bacteria; phylum Acidobacteriota; class Vicinamibacteria; order Fen-336; family JAGNNV01; genus JAGNNV01. The sequence goes on from JAENWE010000401.1 coordinate 7,730, forward strand.
GTCGATAGACCGAGAAGTCGCGTCGGTCGATGGTGAACACCGTAAGCACACGCTCGCGTTCGGCGGTCCGCACGAGCACCGCGTCCGCCAGGTCCATGGGCAGGTCGCGGTACTTCTCCATGAGCGCACGCACCCTCGGAATATCCTCACGACCCATGGGCAGGATGCGAAGGCTTCCCCCTTCAACGAGCTTCAGCAACTCGGACTGCGCCTTCGGCCATCGCTGAACAAGGTACACGGCTTCGGTCAGCGCCGGCCACACCGTCGCCAGCGGCTGACGCATCCGCTGAAGCGCTTTCAGGCACGCAGCATGATGGACATCGGTTCGGTCGGCCAGCGCCACCAGCGGGCCGGCGTCGACCAGAATCACCGACTTGTCCGCTTGCGCCGCCTTTGGGGGCCGCGCGCGGCGGAGCCGGTGTTCCCCGCCCGACGCTCGTGAAGTGCATTGACGAAGCCCTTGCCTGTCTTCTCGGAGAGATTCCCCGGACCATCCTCGATAACCCCGATGAGCGAGGACAGCCGGGCGAAGGGCGAGGATTCGCGAACGGCGGCGCCCGCGTATTCGGCGATGGCTTCACGAAGAATGACGGCGCGGCTTACCTTCCTCTGCCGGGCGGCGGCGGCAAGAGCGTCGTCGCTGGCTTCATCGAGACGGACACTGTAGAGCGGCATGTGAGAACTGTACTACAGGTGTGTACTACGATGCGCGATGTTCGAGCCTTGAGGCTTTGGGGAGGACGATTCCTTCCCCCCCGACCCTTCTGGGGATGGCGGGATGTCAAGCGACCCGAACCGGCACGTTGGATGGCTACGCTGTCGCCCGATGCCAGAAACCATCGACGCCTTCAACTCGTCAGATACACGCCAGTGGTGTACAACGCTGTCGTGATCCGGTCGGTCCGGCTGAGCCCTGCGGGCCGAGAACGATCTCGAACGCACGCCAGGTCACACTGTTCGCAACCTCCAGGAATGGATCGATTCCGTTGGGTACGAAGGACTGGAACATGTCCGACGGGTCCCGGGCTATCACGAAGGAAGTGCAGCCCCACCCCGCCTGAGCAGCGATCTCCCGTAGCTCTGGGCCGTTTCCAACTCCGGAACAAGATCGCCGTGGAGGCCCTGCGCGAGCCAAGGTGTGAGCAGAAGGCGAGTGCCAACGACCTGTGGCGTTTCGCCGATCCGTCTACGCAGGTGGACTGAACAACCGGTCCATTTCCGAGGTGAGATCGCGTCCTCGATGGTAGCCACGGGCGGAAATCAGCGAGAGCGCCTGCCGCGCCCTCTCGAGTTCGTCGGCCCCGGCCACGCGAAGCAAACCGCGCAGGTCAACGAGATCCTGGGGGCGCCGCACATCGTCGCGTGAAAGGACCTTCATGGCGATCAGATGGCCAACACGGGCCACGCTCATCGTGAGTTTGGGCAGGAGTTCAATCGGCTCAGCCTCCGCCACGATCTCCGACTCGATGCCCGAGGATGCGAACAACAGATCCACAACCGGCGCGCGTGGCTCGGTGGACAGCGAGAGCCTCACGGTTGCGAGTCGTCCGACCGCCTCCTGCTCGACGACCGCGGCGATGAGGAAGCCATGGGCTCGAAGCGCGTGGATGAGCGCCTCGGCCTCCTTGTCGGTGCCCAGGGCGACGGCCAGATCCGCGTCCCGGGTGAACCGAGGTTCCGTCCGAACCGAGACCGCGAGACCGCCGACGAGCGCAAACGAAACGTGAAGTCGGTTGAGCGTGGCGTTGATCTCAACCAGCGCGGCTTCGAGCGATGTCACCCAAGTCGTGCGTCGATGTCCACAAGCCGGCCCGGGGAGTCGCCAGACACAGCCCCAGGGCGCTCCTGAAGCCACTCTGAAAGCCGCCGGTCAATTTCGTTCTCACTCGCTTCTGGCTGGTCTCGCCGCAGGTTCTGCCGCATCAACTCGACGCCTGTGCTGAACAAGTCGAGCGTCGTGCGGAACGCGCTGTGCGCGGATTTCATGACGGAATTCTAGTCGACAAGGGCTTGGCGATCGCCTCACCATCCCCAAAGACCGCCTTGGCCATCTGAGTCGGTGACAACTTGTCACCGACTTCCGTGCGCCTACGTGCCCACCCGATCCCGCTCGAAGACAAGCAAGAAGCGGCCGGACTATCAATGCCAGAGCTGCTCGTCCGCATCAATCTCAGCAAGGGGCGAATTCAGAAGACCATCGACCACCTTGGGCTGGAGTCCCCCGCGCCAATCCTCAGGCAAGACTCCAGATGGCAGCTGACGGCCGCCAATCTCAGCGGGACCTTCTGGGCGCGGGCCGATCGCCTGAGGCAGTTTGCGGCAGGCGGAGCAGCTTCAGATGCAGGAGTACGCGCACCTGCCCTCGGGGCACATGGCGTTTCTCATCCGGGCCCTCGACGGCGATCCCGGCGACTTGGCAACGCCCCCATTGCCACCATTACCAACGGTCGCCGATCCGTCGCTGGTGCAGGAGGCCATCGCGTATCTGCGCCGCACAAGTCTGCC
>JAENWE010000402.1 GCA_016650185.1 Vicinamibacteria bacterium
GTCCTCGCCGGCCGCAGCCTTGTCGAGGCGATGGCCGGTGTGAAAGAGATCGGCGACTTCGAAGCGGAGCAGGCGGCCGTCTGATCCTGCACTCGATCGCCCAAGACGTAATATCTAGGTCCATGACCCAGGCCCTCGCGACCACAAGCCTTGAGTCTCTTGCCCGTATTTCCGGAGGAGGTCAAAGGCTCGCGAGACTGGCCGACAAGCTTCAGTCCTCGACCATTCTCAAGGTGGCGGCCGAGATCCGCGCCAGGCAGGCCGCGGGTCAGGACGTTTGTGACCTTACGGTGGGCGATTTTGATCCGCAGTACTTTCCAATCCCCGAGAAGCTGCGCGAGGCGACGAAGGCGGCGCTCGACGCGGGCGCCACGAACTACCCTCCCGCCGCGGGCATTCCCGCTCTGCGCGATTCCGTCCAGAGGTTTTACGCGCGCCACCTGGGTCTCAACTATCCGATCGATTCCGTGCTGATCGCGGCGGGCGCGCGCCCGCTGATCTACGCCCTCTTCCGGGTCGTGGTTGACCCGGGCGACACCGTGACCTTCCCGGCGCCCTGCTGGAACTATCCTTTCTATTCAGAGATCGTGAATGCCCACGGCGATGCGGTCATCTGCGCTCCGCAGGACGCCTTCCAGCCGGGCCCGGGCGTGCTCGACGCGGCGATCAAGAAATCCAATCTGATCGTGGTCAATACTCCCCTGAACCCGACCGGCACGGTGACGCCGAAGGCCGCCCTGGCGAAGTTGTCGGAAACGATGGTTCGGGAGAATGAGGGGCGTGAGAAACGCGGCGAGCGTCCGATCTATCTGGCTTACGATCACGTCTATTGGATGCTGTCGCTGGGGTGCGACCACGTGACCCCTTGCGCTCTCGTGCCAGAGATGGCGAAGTACACCATCTTCATCGACGCCATTTCGAAGGCGTTCGCCGCCACCGGTCTGCGCGTGGGCTGGGCGCTTGGGCCCACGGATGTCATCGCCAAGATGAACACACTGCTCATGCACACGGGCGGCTGGGCCCCAAAGCCCGAACAGACGGCCACGGCGGCCATGCTGGACGATGATGACGCCATCGCAACCTACCACGCGACCATGAAGCCGGCGATTGAGCGGCGACTGAGGGCCCTTCACCTGGGCTTTCAGAGGCTCAAGTCCGAGGGCCATTCCGTCGACAGCATCGAACCCACAGGCGCCATCTATGTGAGCGCCCGCGTGCATCCTTTCGGCAAGAAGGCGGCGAATGGTCTCGAGATCAGGAACAACGAAGATGTTCGTCGTTTTCTGCTCGAAGGCGCCGGCCTCGGAGTCGTCCCATTCCAGGCGTTCGGCGTGCCCGGAGACACCGGCTGGATGCGCCTCAGCGTCGGTTCGGTGAGCGAGGCACAGATTGAATCTGGTCTGGCCCGGCTCGGCGTCGCGCTCCAGGCCCTCGCTTAGCCGCTTTGGGAGAAGGGCATGGGGTCGCCCCAGCCAGGACCCTACTGGTTTATCATTCGCCGCTCGTTTGCAATAGAGGCCGGATGTCGGTTTTTGCGCATCGAGCCAAAAGCAGAAGAATCTAAGGACACAAAATGGGCCTGCTCGACATCATTACGGGCAAATACGTCGATCCCACGCACTTCAAGAGTGTGCACGAAAGCGGCAACATCATCACGACCACGGTGGACGCGGTTGTGAACTGGGGCCGCAAGTCCTCGATCTGGCCTTTTCCGTTTGGCACCGCCTGCTGCGCCATCGAGTTCATGGCGTTCACGGGGTCCCACTACGATGTGGCGCGTTTCGGCTCCGAAGTCCTGAGGTTCTCGCCCCGCCAGGCCGATCTGCTCCTTGTGGCCGGCACCATCGTCGACAAGATGGGCCCCATTTTGAAGACCATCTACGACCAGATGCCCGAGCCTAAATGGGTGGTCTCGATGGGTGTCTGCGCCTCCACCGGAGGCTTCTACCGCAGCTATCACACCATGCAGGGCATCGACGAAATCATCCCGGTTGATGTTTACGTGCCGGGCTGCCCGCCTACCCCCGAGTCGCTCCTGGCCGCCCTGATGAAGATCCAGGAACGCATCAAGAGCGGCGATCAGGCGAAACGGCCTCAGGGTGAACATCGGGTGGGAGCGCGCGCTGAGGGCGTGAACGACCGCCGGGAGCGTCGCGAGGCCTGGGCTCACGATGACGCCTCCCGTGCGTCCACTGGGCTTGATCCGCGTGGCCGGATCCACTTCAAGCTGACCGAAGAGCGCGATGAGTCCGGGAACGGCTCCCACCATGCCTAGCATGATCGCCATGGAGCGCGATCATGCGCTCGCCAAACCCGCTTATCGCATCCTGGCCGAGAAGCTCGGGGAGAAGATTCTGCGCGGGACCGACTACCGAGGCGATCTCGCCATCACCGTAGATCGATCCGCGTGGAAAGAAGCGGCCCGGACCCTGCGCGACCATCCAGAGCTCGACTACAAGCTCTTTCTCGACCTGTGCGGGGTCGACTACCTCAACGACGAGTCGCGCCCGGATCGTTTCGAAGTCGCCCTGCACCTCTACTCGGTCACGCACAAACACCACATCCGGCTGAAGACCGCCCTGCCCGAAAAGAGGCCGGTTTGCGACACACTCGTCGATGTGTACAAAGGCGCCAATTGGTTCGAGCGCGAGGCCTTCGATCTCTACGGGATCGTCTTCACCGGCCATCCGAATCTCACCCGCATCCTGACCCATGAAGACTTCGTCGGCCATCCGATGCGGAAGGACTTCGCCACCGGAAAGCGGTTCGTCAACAAGAAGGCGAAAGAGTGGCTTCTCACGGTTCCGAAGGGCTCCGAGCATCTCGTCCTCAATATCGGCCCTTCCCACCCGGCCATGCACGGATGTTTCCGCGTTCAAGCGCTGCTCGATGGCGAGACCATCAAGGACGCCGAAGCGGAGATTGGCTACCTGCACCGCAACTTCGAGAAGATGGCCGAAGAGCGGACCTACTGGCAGATCATTCCCTACACCGATCGCCTCAACTATTGCTCCGCCTTCATCAACGGCCATGGATGGGCCCTGGCGGTGGAGAAGCTGCTCGGGGTTGCCGCCCCCCCGCGGGCCGAAGCGATTCGCGTGATCCTTTCCGAGTTCTCACGGATCATGGATCACCTCGTCTGTATCAGCACGAATGTGGTCGACCTTGGCGCGATCACCCCCTTCTTCGTGGTCTTCCGCGCGCGTGAAGAGATCTACGACCTGCTCGACTCGGTCTGCGGCGCTCGGCTAACCGTGAGTTATGTGCGCATCGGAGGCGTTGCCCAGGATGTTCCGGACGACTTCGATGCCCGCTGCCGCAAGACCATGGGGTGGATCAGGGAGGTTGCCGAGCAGCTGGAAAACCTGCTGACCCGAAACATCATCTTCGCCAGGCGATTCAAGGATGTCGGGACATTTTCGAAGGAAGACGCTCTCTCCTACGGCTGGGTGGGCCCGTGTCTCCGTGGGTCGGGTATCGGCTACGACATCCGCAAGGATCATCCGTATTCAGGCTACGACCTGTATGACTTCGATGTGCCCGTCGGCTCCGTGGGCGACTGCTACGACCGGTACCTCGTTCGGGTGGAGGAGATCAAGCAGAGCCTGCGGATCATCGATCAGGCTCTTTCGAAGCTGCCGCAAGGTCCCTTCATCACCGATGATCGCAAGGTGGCGCTGCCGCCCAAGTCCGAGGTGTATTCCGACATCGAATCGCTGATGAACCACTTCAAGCTGGTCTATGACGGCATCCTGGCCGCTCCGGGCGAGGTGTACGGTTACGTCGAAGGCGCCAATGGCGAGCTCGGCTACTACATCGTCAGTGACGGGAAGAAGCATCCGGCTCGGGTCAAGGTGCGCCCGCCCTGCTACAACATCTACCAGGCCTATCCGCAGATGATCAAGGGCACCATGCTCGCCGACGCCGTCGCCATGATCGGCGGCCTGAACGTGATCGCTGGAGAACTGGACCGATGACGAGCGCCGCCCGATCCGCGCACCCAAAGTCGCGAAGCCCGATTCACTCGAGCGAGCGACATTGCACAGACGCCCGCGGATCGTCCGCGGCGCGGGGGTGCGCGAGGGGGGCCGGGTTCGTCTCTGGACCCCCTCGCCTCCCAATGATCGGCGGCCTGAACGTGATCGCGGGCGAGCTCGATCGGTAATTTGAACCATGCCCAAGTGCACCATCGACGGTAAGGAAATCGAAGTCGCCCCCGGTACGTCCGTCATTCAGGCGGCCGAGCAGGCGGGCGTTCGCGTGCCGCGGTTCTGCTATCACGACGACCTGCCCGTGGATGGCAACTGCCGTATGTGCATGGTTGAGATAGAGAAGTTCCCGAAACTTCAAATCGCCTGCGGAACCCCGGTCAGCGAGGGCATGGTGATCAAGACCCAGGTCACCAGCGAGAAAGCGAAGAACGCCCAGAAGGACACGCTCGAGTTTCTCCTCGTCAATCATCCCATTGACTGCCCCGTCTGCGATCAGGCGGGCGAGTGCTACCTTCAGGACCAATACATGGACCACGGGCTCCATGATTCGCGCATTGTCCTCGAGGACAAGATTCAGAAGCGAAAAGTGGTGGACATCGGTCCGATCCTGCTGGACGCCGAGCGGTGTGTGGTCTGTTCACGATGCCTTCGTTACGAGCGCGAGGTCACGAAGACGAACCTTCTCGAGTTCGTCAATCGTGGCGGTTCGACCCAGATCTCGACTTACAACGGCGGCTCGATTACCCATGAGTACGCCGGCAACCTGGTGGATGTTTGCCCGGTGGGCGCGCTCCTCTCCAAAGACTTCCGGTTCAAGATGCGAGTCTGGTTCCTCAAGGAGACCGACTCGATCTGCCCGGGCTGTTCGACCGGCTGCAACATGACCATCGATCATCGTGACGGCGAGGCCTACCGCTTCCGCCCTCGTCGGAACGTCGAGGTCAACAAGTCGTGGATGTGCGATCCCGGCCGTGACCTTTACAAGACCATCGGGTCGGGCCGAGTCACCACCGCGCACCGAACGGGCGGGGCGGTAGCCGCTCAGTCCGAACTCATTGATGAAATGGTCGCGAAGCTTCAGGCCGCAGGCGCTCATTCGGCTTTCCTGGCCTCGCCTCGCGCCAGCAACGAAGACGCCTTCGCCTTCAAGAAGCTCGCCCTCGTTGTGGGCGGACGGCTGGATTTCCGGGTGGGAAATCCTCAGGACAAAGTGAAAGTCCGCAAGGACGAGATCCTCCAGCGCGAAGATCGCCATCCCAACACTCAAGGACTCATCGACCTGGGACTTGGAGTGACGGGGGTCGAGGCGCTCCTAGGCGACTGCAAGGCCGGCAAGGTCCAGGTCCTCGTCCTTCAGGATGGGGCCATGCTGCAGGATCCGGCGGTGGCCGAGGCCGCGAAGAACGTCGCCTACGTGGCCGCCATGGCCACCCATCAAGGGTCGCATCTGTCCGCGGCCCATGCCGTGCTTCCCGCGGCCATGTGGGTCGAGACAGACGGCACGTTCACCAACTTCGATCAACGCGTGCAGCGCTTCAAACGGGCGTTCGAGGCCCCAGGCGACGCCAAGCCGCGTTGGGAGATTGCCCTTGATCTTCTCGCCCGACTCGGCAAACCCATGAACGCGGCAACCGCCGGAGACGTCTTCGTTGAGATGGCGGTCGAAACCAAGGCGTACGCCGATCTGACCCATCGAGGTCTCGGTCCTATGGGCCGGGGACAAGGCGATCCCGCCAAAGCCCAGGCCACCGCATAGGGGAACCAGGAAGCACCATGGCCTCAACCGTCATCACCGTCAATCGCGACACGCGTCCGGGTGTCTATCCCATCCTCTATGGGATGTGGCTCACTCTGCGCAACATGTTCGAGACCCTCTTCGTGAAGGGCCGCTCGGCCACCATCGAGTACCCCGAGAAGAAACGCAACATCTCGGGCCGCTATCGAGGCGTTCATCTTCTGACCGCGCGCGAAGACGGCACGCCGAAGTGCGTGGCCTGCTACATGTGCGCCACGGTGTGCCCGGCCGAGTGCATCTATATCGAAGCGGGCGAACGTCCGGAGAAGAAGATTGAGAAGTACCCGACCCGGTTTGAGATCGACCTGCTTCGGTGTGTTTTTTGCGGCTTCTGCGTCGACGCCTGCCCCGAGGAAGCCATCCTCATGAGCCGTGAGAACGACCTCGTGGGCACGTCCAGGGAGGAGCTCATCATGGATCGCGACCAGCTTATGAACCGCGGGAAACTCGCGGAGGTGGGCCGGGGTTACCATCCGACCGATCACGATGTGCGGCGGCCGGTTCGGATCGCCGCCCTCGATCGGTTGAAGTCCGAGCACGGCATCGTGCCGGGCATGCCGAACCGCTCCTAAGTCGCATCGCCCCCCTCGGCAAAGCCCGCCCACATTTGGGGGCCCACCGCGTCCCTATGGGGACCCAGGCTCTCTGCGGCCATGCGGGACGGCAAACAAGTTTCTGGTTTGGAGATTTCCAGCAGCGCGAGGCTACAATGACTGGAGATAGACGCCGCCGCTGTGGACGGCAGAGGTTCCCCCTCCGGGCGCCAGGGTGGCGCGAGAAATCACTAAATGAGGAGAGTTCCAAACATCATGTTCCGCAAATTTCTTGTCGCGGCGGTAGCACTTCTGGTTTCGACCAGCGCCTTCGCCCAGTCTCAGGCCAGCAACGGCCTCGTTGAAGGTGTCGTCAAGGACTCCTCCGGCGGCGTTCTTCCCGGCGTCAACGTCACGGTAACCAACACCTCGACCGGCGAGAGCAAGACCTTCGTGACCGACGGTCAGGGTCGTTACCGGGCGCCTCTCCTCTCCCTGGGCGTCTACAAGGTTCGGGTTGAGTTGTCCGGCTTCAAGACCTATGAGCGCGCGGGCTTCTCCCTCTCCGCCGGTGATGGCGTGGTGGTGAACGCGACCCTCGAAACCGGGGTCATGACCGAGACGGTCACGGTCACCGGCGAGTCGCCGATCGCGAACCCCGGCAAGATCGACATCGGTCGCACCATCTCCGAAGCAGAAATCAAGAACCTCCCCCTGGTTTCGCGCAATCCCTACAACTTTGCGTTCCTTCAGCCCAACGTCACCGGTTACGAGAACAACGAGTTCGGAGCCGCCCGCATCAACGGGAATGGTTCGCAGATGCACGTGAACTACCAGATCGACGGCAACACCAACACCGAGAAGGATCGCGCCGGTTTGCGCCTCCTGCCTGTGTCCGAGATCGTGGTCAAGGAAGTGCGCGTCCAGACGAGCGGCTTCGCCCCCGAGTTCGGTCAGACCACGGGCATGGTCTACAACGCCATCACGCCGTCGGGTTCGAACGACTTCTCCGGCGCGGTGAGCTTCAGGCTCCGCCGCAAGGACTTTTCCAGCACGCCCTTCTACTTCACCGGGACCGGAAAGCCGGACACCCATGTGAACAACACCACGTTTACCCTCGGCGGCCCGCTCAAGAAGGACAAGACCCACTTCTACGTGGGCTACGAGTTCGTGGACCGCGATCTCTCGGCCGATCGCACCATTGCGCAGTCGGCCGTGACCAGCGCCCCTTTGGTCGGCCTGACCGCGGCGGCGACCGGCAACGGGGTCATTCCGGCGAAGCAGAAGGTCCACTTCGCCATCGCCAAGATCGATCATCAGATCAACCCTTCGAACAAACTCTCGGTTCGTGAGTTCTGGTTCAAGAACGACTCCCCCTTCAACAGCGGCGGTGGAGCGAACACCATCGAGCGCGCCACCGACTTCAACGACAAGATGAACACCGCGTCGGTTCAGCTCATCTCGCAGCTGGGGGGCACCCGTCTCAATGAGCTTCGAATCCAATACGCCAAGCGCGATCAGTCGCGCTCAGCGAGCGTAAATGGGTTGACCGGACCGGCGGTCAACATCACGGGGTCGCAGGCCATCAACTTCGGCCAACCGATCAGTGGCAACTCGGACGCCGGCTTCGCGTTTCGAACCAAGATCTTCCAGGTGGTGAACAACTTCTCCTGGACGGTGGGGAAGCACAGCATGAAAGCGGGCGTCGATTTTCAGAACATCGCCGACGAAAGGGTGCAGACGCTCCGTTCCGTCTACACCTTCACTTCGGTGGCGGCCTATAACGCGGCGAAGAGCGGCGCCAACCCGCTAGGCTATTCGTCCTACACTCAGGACCTGGGCGACGCGGCCACGACCTACAACAGCAAGTTCATCGGCCTCTTCGTGCAGGACGACGTCTGGCTTTCCTCGCGGTTCAAGCTCCTCTACGGAGTTCGTTACGACCTTTTCGATGTGCCGGATTCAAGAGTATTTGCGGCCAACCCGCTCTCCGCGTCTTTCAAGGACGACAAGAACAACTTCGCCGTTCGGGCTGGGTTCTCGTGGGCCCTGGACAGCGACAACAAGACGGTTCTCCGCGCGTCTTCGGGCGTCATGTATGAAACTCCGCAATTGAACACATACGAGGACGCCATTCTCCGCAATGGAGACCCCAAGTCCTTCTCGTTTACGGGCGCCCCCACGGTTGCAGGCGCTCCCTCGTTTCCCAACCCGATCTCGACCGCTTCGGCGCCGAAGCAGAGTGTGGCCGCCATCGCCGCCGACTTCAGCACCCAGTGGGCCCTTCTCTCGAACGTCCAAATCGAGCGGGCCCTGAGCGACGACCTTTCGATGAGCCTCGGTTACATCAATTCGATCGGACGCAACATGCCGGTGGTGATCGACACCAACATCAGCCCCACCTCCAACACCCTGGGCGATGGAAGGACGATCTATTCGGGCCGCCCGAACAGCACGTTCAACGCCATCGACGTCGTTCAGTCGATCGGGGAGGGTTCGTATAACGCGCTCACCGTGACCATGAACAAGAGGATGCGCAAGGGCTGGCAGATGCAGGCTAACTACACTCTTGCCAAGAGCACCGACAACGCGCCGTTCCCTTCCTACGTCCTGGCCACTGGTGATGATCGCGTTTCGGATCCGTCTAACCTTGATCGTGAGAAGGGTGTGGCTCCGTTCAACCAGACCCACACCTTTGCGCTCTCGACGTTGCTGCAGCCCAAGGTCGAAGGCTCGTTCGCTCCGATCATCAACAACAACCAGCTTGGGATCATCATCCAGGCCAACAGCGGCCTGCCTTTCAACATCCGCACCAACCGGGATCTGAACGGCGACGGCAATACCTCCAACGACCGTCCGCTCGGCATCGGCCGCAACACCGGTCGACTGGGCAAGGTCGTCAACGTGGACGCGCGCTACGTTCGCTTCGTCAATTTCGGCAAACGGCGGGTTGAGATATTCGGGGAGGCTAAGAATCTGCTGAACAAGCTCAACATCTCCGGGGTCAACAGGGTCGTCGCCACGGATGCCCTTGGGAATCCGACCACCGCCATCCCGTCCACGCTCATCCAATGTGGATCTCCGGCCATAACCCCCTGCGCCACCGCAGCCTACGACGCTCGCAGCCTCCAGGTTGGCGTCAAGGTCGTGTTCTAGAGCCGGTCAAAAAAAGAGCCCCCCTCGATGGAAGGGGCCAAAGGCGAGGAGGGCTTATGAGCCTCCTCGCCTTTCTCTTTTCTGGCGCTGTGAACCTTGGTTCCCCCTGCGAGTAGCGCCTCAAGAAAGCGGTCGTTTCTTCTCTAACCCTTCCCGTGGGTGAGGACCAGAAGGATCTGACCGCTACCCGGCCGCACATTGTCCTCGCTGGCCACAGGATCCTGTGGATCCTTGCTGAGAGGATCACCATCCCGATCGATACGGGCGTCGATACGAACGAGGCCGGGCA
>JAENWE010000403.1 GCA_016650185.1 Vicinamibacteria bacterium
AGCTTCTTGACGAGCTCCGCCGCCCTTTTGACCTTCTCTTCCAGAATGTCGAAACTGTCCTGCATTCCTTCTCCTGTTTCGCCGATCAAAGTTGTTTGCATCTGCCGCCGCAAATCTTAGGCCACTCCGCGAATGTTGTAGCCCCGTTCCGAAAAACTCGCCCTGACCGCCTCCATCGACGCCTCCACTTCCTCGCTCGACAGAGTTCGGGTCTCGTCCTGGAAAAGGAAGGACAGGGTCAGCGAGACGCGCCCCTCGGGCACGCCCGCACCCTCGAAACGATCGATGAGTTCGACCCGGCGGGCGGCAGGCCCGGCCTGTTCTTTGGCCAGAGCGGCGATCTCCGCGGCGCCCATATCGGCCGGCGCAAGAATGGACAGGTCGCGCGCCACTCCGGGATAGCGTGAGAAGAGGCGGAAGGCCAGAGGGGCGCGTGAGCTCAAAGTGTCGAGCCTGATCTCGGCCACCACCGGCCGATCCTTGAGCGAAAAGGCCTCGATGGCGTCAGGGTGCACCTCGCCCACATACCCGCACGCCAGCCCATCCAGCCGGATCACACCGCCGCGCCCCGGATGCAGGAACGGCGGCAGGCCTTCGCGGTCGAAGGTGAGGGCGGCGCTCGAATGTTGATCGAGGATCTCTTCCATGGTCCGCTTCAAGTCGAAGAAATCGAGGGCCCGCGGCTTCCCCGCCCAACTGCGCGGCGTCGTGCCCGAGACCAGGAGAGCCAGGCGCGGCGTCTCGGTCGGTCCGTCGGGTGAGGGCCTGAACGTGCGGCCGGTCTCGAAGAAGAGGATGTCGCGCGCGCCATGGCGTTGATTGCGCTCGAGTGACTCGAGCAGTCCGGGCATGACCAGGGAGGTGCGAAGGGCATCCTGCTCGACGGAAAGGGGGTTCGCGATTCTCACTACCGCGCCCTGAGACGCGTCGCATCTCGCCGACGAGACGAAGTTGAGATGCAGGGCTTCGCGATAGCCGAGGCTCGCGAGCAGGGCCTTGAGGCGGCGCTCGGTTCGTTGTTCCGGCGTCAGCCCGGCCGCGCGTCTCGAGGCCGGGACGGTTCGCGCGATCTTCATGACCCCGAAGTGACGAGCCACCTCCTCGATCAGATCGACCTCGCGAGAGCAGTCGCCCCGCCAGGTGGGAACGGCGACGTCCCACACAGGCTCGCGGCCCAGGTGGGCGCCAGCGTCCCCGTCGGGACCTTTGACTTCAAAGCCGAGCCTGGTGAGAGTGGCCCTCGCCATCTCGGCGGGGACGGAGACGCCCAGCCGGGCCTCGACGTGGCCCAGATTCAGGACGAGGCGACGGGCATCGATCCTGGAGCCCGTGGCCTGAATCAGGACCGGACGAGCGGTTCCCAGCGAGCCTCGGGCCAACAGATTCGCGAACCGGGCGATGGAGACCGGCCCGGCCGCGGGGTCGGCGCCGCGCTCAAAACGATGCGATGCGTCGGTGTGCATGCCGAGGGCCTTGGCCGCGCGACGGATGAGAAGAGGATTCCAGTAGGCCGCCTCGAGCGCCGCCGTGCGCGTGTCGTCGGAGATTTCGGATGAAGCGCCGCCCATGACCCCCGCCACCGCCAAGGCGCCCTCGGCGTCCGCCACCACGCCCATGGTCGCGCTCAGCGTGCGGTCGACCTCGTCGAGAGTCTTGAGAACTTCGCCTTTCGCGGCCATGCGGGCCTTCAGCAGACCGCCCCGCAGCCTGGAGAGGTCGAAAGCGTGCGTGGGCTGGCCCATCTCGAGCATCACGTAGTTCGAGAGGTCGACGATATTGCTGATGGAACGCTGTCCGGCGAGCTCGATCCGGTCCTTCAGCCAGCCGGGCGACGGGCCCACGCGCACGTCGAAGACCCGGGCCGCGAAACGCGGACAAAGATCGGGAGCCTCGATGGCGACGCGCAGCACGTCGCTGGAGGGCGCGCCGGACTCCGTGAAGGCAAGATCCAGAGGTTTAAGCGGCAAGGAGTAGAACGCGGCCAGCTCGCGCGCGATGCCGTACATGTTCATGGCATCGACACGGTTCGTGGTGATGTCCAGATCGAGGACGGCTTCCTTCCCGAATATCTCCAGGCCGTCGCAGGCCAGGCCGATGCTGGTCAGGTCGTCGGCGAGGCGCTCGGGTTCCACCTCGAGGTCGACGAAGTCCTTGACCCAGGAAACCGGGATCTTCACGAGAATTGCTCCAGGAAGCGGATGTCGCTCTCATAAAAGAGGCGGATGTCGGAGATCCCGTACTTGATCATCGCGATGCGCTCCATCCCGCTGCCGAACGCGAAACCGCTCACTTCCGCGGGGTCGTAGACGACCTCGCCGAGCCGAGCGTTGACCGACTCGAACACCGCGGGGTGCACCATCCCGGAACCAAGAATCTCCAGCCAACCGGTCTGCTTGCACACCCGGCAGCCGGTCTTGCGCCCCTTGCACGCGCTGCATCCCATGTCGACTTCGACCGAAGGTTCGGTGTAGGGGAAGTACGACGGGCGGAATCGAACGGGGTACTCCTTGCCGAACACCGCGTGGATGAATGCCTCCAGCGTGCCCATGAGGTCGCCAAGCGTAATGCCCCGATCGACGACCAGGCCCTCGAACTGATGGAACATCGGGGAGTGGGTGATGTCATCGTCGCGCCTGAAGGTTCGGCCGGGACAGAGCACTCGGACTCCTGGAGGGTTCTCATTCGCGAGCATCGACCGGATCTGCCCGGTGGAGGTGTGAGTGCGGAGGAGTCGAGGGGGCTGGCCCTCGAGATAGAAGGTGTCCTGCATGTCGCGGGCCGGATGGTCGGCTGGCATGTTCAGGGCTTCGAAGCAATGGAAATCATCGTCGACCTCGGGCCCGTCGAAGATGTCGAAGCCGAGGCCGATGAAGACGTCTTCGACCTCCTCACGAATCAGAGTCAGCGGATGCTTGCTGCCCGAAGCGCGCGCGCGCCCAGGCAGAGATACATCGATCCGCTCGGAAGACAGCCGGGACTCGCGCTGCCTCCGTTCGAAATGGGCTTCCGCCTCGCTGATCCTGGCCTCGCTGAATTCCTTCAGCGCGTTCAAGGCCTCGCCCGCTTCCTTGCGGTCTTCCGACGCGAGTTTTCCGAGGTCCTTGAAGAGGGCGGTCACCTCCCCGGACTTGCGCCCGAGGAAGCGATCACGGAGGGCTTGGAGGGACGCCGAGTCCGGCGTGGACGCAAGCTGACCCTCAAGCCTCTCTCGAAGCTCGCGGGCATGCTTCTTCAGATCATCGAGTGAAGACACTGGAGAACTCAGCGAACCGCGCGGTCCCGAGGCGAGCACGGAGCCGAATTGACTTCGGCGGAGTCCGCCCCGGGGCCAAAGGGGGCTAAGCGCGGCCGCGATAGGCTATTGCGGCCCCCCGCTTGGAGACGGCTGGACGGGGAGGTGCGGCCTCACCAGGTCGAC
>JAENWE010000404.1 GCA_016650185.1 Vicinamibacteria bacterium
GGATCTGCTCGAAGCCGGCGTCCACTTCGGACACCAGACCCGTCGTTGGGATCCGAAGATGCGCGAATACATCTTCGGTGAGCGCAACGGTATCTACATCGTCGACCTGCAAAAGACCCAGGCGATGTTCGGCGAAGCTCTCCGCTATGTGCACGATGTGGCCGCGGGGGGCGGGGTTGTGCTCTTCGTCGGCACCAAGCGCCAGGCTCAAGAGGTAGTAGCCGAGGAATCCGTTCGTTGCTCCATGCCTTTCGTCAACGAGCGCTGGCTCGGCGGGTTGCTAACCAACTTCACCACGGTCAAGAAGAGCATCGACCGTCTCAAGCAGATCGAGATGATGCTGGCCGAGGGCCGGCAGGATCGCCTGACCAAGAAGGAATTCGCCGGACTGGCCAAGGAACAGGTGAAACTCGACAAGAACCTCAAGGGCATCCGGAACATGAAGAACCTGCCCGACGTCATCTTCGTGGTCGACACGAAGAACGAAGCCATCGCGGTGGCGGAGGCTCGGAAGCTTCGGATCCCCGTGGTCGGCATCGTCGACACCAACTGCAACCCCGATTTCGTGGATTATGTGATCCCCGGAAACGACGACGCGCTGCGTTCCATCCGCCTCTTCGCGAGCAAGGTGGCCGACGCCGTCATCGCGGGACGTTCGCTACGCGAGGCGAAGTCGGCGGAGATGGCGGCGACCGCACGAGCTCGGACTGCAGCGACCGCGGCGGCGGCCGCGGCGGCGGCTCCCATCGCCGACACCACCGTCTAGTCCCCCTCTGCCCACGATTGAAGGAGGGGCCGGTTCCCCTTCTTCAAAGAGGCCGCAAAACGCCCCCATTGAACTCCGGGAAGGCCATCCCCCCCTAAATCCACCGGGGGCATCGATTTCCCCCTTTTCAACCCTCCGTCGAGGCCTTTTGAGGCCTCGAACCCACAATCCCCAGGCAGGAGACCCATGAACATCACAGCTGACGCCGTCAAGACCCTACGCGAGCAGACCGGGGCGGGGATGATGGACTGCAAGAGCGCGCTCGTCGAGGCGGAAGGCGACATGAGCAAGGCGCAGGAGGTCCTCCGCAAGAAGGGCCTGGCCGCCGCGGCCAAGAGATCCGGCCGCACCGCCAGCGAGGGCATGGTCGGCCACTACATTCATCCCGGCGCCAAGGTCGGCGTGCTGGTGGAGATCAACTGCGAGACCGATTTCGTGGCCAAGAACGACGATTTTCAGGCCCTGGTCAGGGACGTGGCCATGCACATCGCCGCGGCCGCGCCGACTTTCGTCACCAAGGACGAGGTCCCCCCCTCGGTCGTCGAAAAGGAAAAGGAAATCTATCGCGCCCAGGCCATAAACGCCGGTAAACCGGAAGCGGTGGCCGACAAGATCGCCGAGGGCAAGCTGAAGGACTTCTATGCCACCCAGGTCCTCTTGGAGCAGGCGTTCGTCCGTGATCCCAAAGTCACAATCGGGCAGCTCATCCAGGAAAAGGTCGCGGTCATCAAGGAGAACATCGTGGTGCGTCGTTTCGCGCGTTTCCGCGTGGGCGACGCGACATCGAACAGCCCGACCGAGTAGCCTTGGCGCATGGCGAAACCAAGACTTGCCCGACCGTCGACGTCGAGAGGCGGGTCGGTCGCCGCGGCCTCAAAAGGCCCCGAAGCAGGGCGAAAGATAACGGGCGCACCCGTTTACAAAAGAGTCCTTCTCAAGCTCTCCGGTGAGGCGCTCCTCGGGGCCAAAACCTTCGGAATCGACCGCGCTTTCGCCGACTACCTGGCCGCAGAAATCCGCGAGGCTCACTCCCTCGGAGTTGAGATGGGCATCGTGGTGGGCGGCGGCAACATCTTTCGAGGCGTCTCCGACGCCGCCTACGGGATGGACCGCGTGTCCGCCGATCACATGGGAATGCTTGCCACCGTGATCAATGGTCTGGCCCTCCAGGACGCCATGGAGCGGGCAGGACTCGCCACCCGCGTGCTTTCGGCCATCGAAATGCGCCAGGTGGCAGAGCCCTTTATCCGTCGCCGGGCCATTCGGCACATCGAGAAGGGCCGGATCGCGATCTTCGCCGCCGGCACCGGAAACCCTTACTTCTCCACGGATACCGCGGCCGCGCTCCGGGCCACCGAAATCAAGGCCGAGGTGATCCTCAAGGGCACGCGGGTCGATGGCGTCTACGACCGCGATCCACTTCGATTCCCCCAGGCCAAGAAGTTCTCAGAAATCAAGTACATCGACGTCCTCCAGCGCGGCCTCAAGGTGATGGACAAGACCGCGATCTCGCTGGCCATGGAGAACAAGCTCCCCATCGTGGTGTACAACATCAAGAGGAAGGGTTTCTTGAGACGGGTCCTGACCGGCGAGAAGTTAGGAACGCTGGTTTGCGATTAAGGGGTCCGTCGAGTTTCCAGGAAGACCGGCGCGTGCCTTGGGTGCGCAACAACTCTGAACGACTTTAGGAGAGGCAACAGGACATGGAGAAAGTGAAAGAAACGGTCGACAATGCCAGGCACCGCATGGACAGCGCGATCGAATCGGTCCGCAAGGAGTTCTCGTCCCTGCGCGCGGGACGCGCGAACGCTTCGATGCTGGATTCCATCAAGGTCGACTACTACGGAACGATGACCCCGCTGAACCAGGTCGGGAATATCGCGGTGCCGGACCCCACCCTCATCACCATCCAGCCCTGGGATGCGGGGCTGGTGGCGGTCATCGAGAAGGCCATCCGCACTTCCGGCCTCGATCTCAACCCGGCCACGGACGGCAAGCTCATCCGAATTCCGATTCCCTCCCCCACCGAGGAACGCCGCAAGGCGCTGGTGAAGCTCGCCCACAAGGCGGCCGAGGAAGGAAAGATCGCCATCCGCAACGTCCGAAGGGACGCGAACGACTACTTCAAGAAGGCCAAAAAGGCGTCGGAGATCTCGGAGGACGACGAGAAGCACGCCGAGGCAGAAATCCAGAAGATCACCGACGCGGCCGTAGCCCGGGTAGATGAAATGCTGAAGGCGAAGGAAGTCGAAGTTCTACACGTGTAGTGACGGACCTTCGAAGGGGGAAGGAAGCGATGACGTTCACACACCTCGCCTGCACCAAGTGCGGCGCCACCTACGACAAGGGCCAGCGCCTCAACCTCTGCGCCTGCGGCGCGCCCCTCTTCGCGCGATACGACCTGGCCGCGGCGGCGAGGGATATGCGTCCTGGGCACCTCGAACTTCGCGAGAAGACCCTCTGGCGATACAAGGAGGTGCTGCCGGTGGAAAATCCTGAGCATCGCCTGTGCCTGGGCGAAGGCATGACGCCCCTTCTCGAGACGCCCAACCTGGGTCGGGCTCTGGGCCTGCCAAACGCACTGGTGAAGGAGGAAAGCGGCAATCCGACGGGTTCCTTCAAGGCGCGCGGGCTGGCTCTCGCGGTCTCGATGGCGAAGACCCTGGGCGCCACCGATGTTTGCCTGCCTTCGGCGGGGAACGCGGGCAGCGCGCTCGCCGCCTACGCCAGTCGGGGTGGCCTGAAGGCGCATGTGTTTGTGCCGAACGACATCGCCGAGGTGTTTCTCATGGAAACCCTGGCCTACGGGGCTCAGGTCGAAACCGTCGAAGGGCTGATCACCGACGCGGGCCGGATCTGCGCCGGTCTCGCCAAAGAGCACGGCTGGTATGAGTGCGCGACTCTCAAAGAGCCGTACCGGGTCGAAGGCAAGAAGACCATGGGCTACGAAATCGCGGAACAGCTGTCCTGGAAACTGCCCGACGCCATCCTCTATCCCACCGGCGGGGGAACCGGACTGATCGGCATGTGGAAGGCTTTCGAAGAAATGGAAACGATGGGCTTCATCGGCCCGAAGCGGCCGCGGATGTACGCGATCCAGGCGGACGGCTGCGCGCCCATTGTCAAAGCCTTCCAGGAGGGCAAGGACTCCGCTCCGATGTGGGAGGGAGCCACCACTCATGCGCACGGACTTCGGGTCCCCAAAGCCCTGGGCGACTTCCTGATTCTCCGTGCCCTGCGTGAGAGTCATGGCGCCGCGGTCGCGGTCAGCGAAGCCGAAATCATTCAGGGGGTAAAGCTGATCGCCCGAACCGAAGGCCTGTTTGTCGCGCCCGAAGGGGGAGCCTGCGTCACCGCAGCCATGAAGCTCAAGGCATCGGGCCATCTGTCGTCCGGCGACTCGGTCGTGATCTTCAACACCGGAACCGGGTTCAAGTACGTCGACAACATGAAACCTCTCTGGAACGCCTGAGGGATGCCAAAGGACTCCGCCAAGGGTCGGCCGGCTGCGGCCAGACCCCACGTCCACGTGATGTTCACGGGTGGAACGATCTCGATGAAGATCGATCCCAGCACCAGGGCAGCGGTTCCGGCCCTGTCGGGTCGGGACATCGTGGCCCAGGTGCCCGGATTGCGGAAAATTGCCCGGTTGACTCTCGAGGATTACGCCCGGCTTCCGGGGCCGCACGTCAACCCTCGCTGGATGTGGACCTTGAAGAAGAGGATTGAGGCCCACCTGGCCGATCCAAAAGTGGATGGCGTGGTCGTTGCCCACGGAACCGACACGATCGAGGAAACCGCGTTTCTGGTGGATCTCACTACCGCAACCTCGAAACCCGTGGTCTTCTGCGGCGCCATGAGAACGCTGGGAGAGGCGGGATCGGACGCGCCGTCCAACCTTCTGATCGCGGTGCAGACCGCGGCCAACCCGGCCGCGCGCCAACACGGCGTCCTGATCGCGGTGGGCGAGCAGATTCTGGCCGCGGGCGAGGCGGTGAAGACGCACACCCAGAGTCTGAGCGCGTTCCGGAGCGAGATCGGACCGGTCGCTATTCTGGACCGAAGCGGTGTCCGGTTCGTTCGCAGTCCCGTCCGCCGCCGATTTGTGAAGACGGGTTCTGTCGATCCGCGCGTCGACCTTCATGTGATGGCGGCCGGGTCGGACGGCGCTCTGATCCGAGCGTCGATTCGGCGCGGAGCTCGCGGTCTGGTCCTGGAGGGAACGGGAGCCGGCAACATCCCGCCCCGCGCCGTGCCCGCCATTCAGGCCGCGATCAAGGCGTCCATACCCGTGGTGATCACGTCGCGCTGTGGCTCGGGCTCGGTCGCTCCTCTCTACGGTTATGACGGCGGGGGCGCGCAGATGCAACAGATGGGTTGCCTGTTCGGCGGCGACCTCGTGGGGCAAAAGGCCCGTATCCTCCTCGTGGCCGCGCTCGGCGGACGTGTGTCCGGCCTCGCGTTGAACGCCCTCTTCGAAGCGCCGTAGCTTGGCCGCCAAGGGAAGGGTCGCGCGCACCGCGGCCTCCAAAGAGCGGCCTCCTCGAGCCGAACCTCATCATCGAGCGACGCCGGTTTTTCGTGTGCTAGTCTTCTTCCCGTTTACGGGGATCTTCTGAATACTTTGACTCAAACCATAGCGGGACCCATGGAAGTTCTTCTCGTCGAGGATGACGAGGACCACGCGGAGCTTGTCCGCCGCAATCTCCTGGGTCAGGCCACCCGGTGCAACATCACCCACGTGAACAACGGAGAGGCGGCGCTCGACTACCTCTACCAGCGGGCCGAATACGCAAACCCGGATTCCTGCCCTCGCCCGGATCTCATCCTGCTGGACCTGCGGCTGCCCCGAGTGGACGGAATGACCGTGCTGGCGGATATCAGTCGGCCCCTCACCTCCAGGCCATCCCGGTGGTGGTGCTCACCAGTTCCGCCGCTGATCCAGATGTTTCCCAGGCCTACCTCCGCCACGCCAACTCCTACCTCGTGAAGCCTCTCGATCTGGTGAGCTTCGAGACGTTGATGAAGGAACTCGGGCTGTACTGGTTTACTTGGAACCAATCGCCCCGGATGTGAGACGCCCCTTCGGCGCGGACACCGGACAGATTCTGGTCCCGCGCCTGCCCGGGATTCTTCTGGTCGAGGACGACGAACCGCATTCCGAACTGATCCGCAGAGCCTTCGAGCGAAGCTCAACCGAGGTCCGCCTGACCTGGGTCACCACCATCCTCGAAGCCCAGCGCCATCTCGAGGAGACCATCCTGCCGGATCTGGTGATCACGGATCTCCGCCTTCCCGACGGGGACGGCCTCGTCCTTCTGCCCGAAAGTCGCGAGCGAGCCGCCTATGCGGTCGTGGTGATGACCAGCCACGGCGACGAGAAGGTCGCGGTCGACGCCATGAAAACGGGCGCTCTCGACTATGTGGTCAAGTCCGAGGAGAGCTTCGCGAGGATGCCGGAGATCGCCGATCGGGCCCTCCGGACCTGGACCTACATCGTCGAGCGACGTCGGGCCGAAGAGACCCTGCGGGCTCGAGAAGAACACTTCCGTTCGCTGATCGAGAATGCCCACGACATCATCTGGATTCTCAGCAGCGCGGGCAGGATCAAGTACGCAAGTCCCGCTTGCGCTCGCGTGCTGGGCTACGCCGCGGAGGGTCTGGTCGGGCAGAGCGTCCTGGACCTTTCAGACGGGGACAACCGCGAGGGGGTTCGAGCCGCCATCGATGCGGTCTTCGCCCAGCCGGACATTCCGGTGGCTTCTCTCCTGGTGCTTCGAGCCCGGGACGGCTCCGAAAGGATCCTCGAGTCCATCGGCAGCACCCGAGGAAGCGACTCCAGGCCGACCGCGATCGTCAATTCGCGCGATGTGACCGAGCGGGCCCGCGCCGAGGAGGCGGCTGCGCTTCTGGAGGCGCAGCTCCAACAGGCCCGACGCCTCGAGACTCTGGGAACTCTCGCCGGGGGCATCGCCCACGACTTCAACAACATTGTGCAAGCCATCCTGGGGTGCGCTGAACTGGCCCAGATGTCCCTACCTGAGGAAAGTCCGGCCACTCCCTACCTCAGCCGAGTCAGTGAAGCCGCGCATCGCGCTCGCGAACTCGTCCAGCAGATCCTCTCCTTCTCCCGGCAAGACGAGTCCCGACGCTCGGAGGTCGAGCCATTCCGACTGGTGGACGAGACCCTCGCCCTCTTCCGCAGCACCTTGCCCGCTCACATTCAGATCACGGAAACCCGAAAGCCCACGGGCGCCGTGCTCGCGGATCCTACCCAACTTCATCAGGTTCTACTCAACCTTCTCACCAACGCTCGCCATGCCCTCGAACCGAGGGGCGGAATGATCGAGATCGGCATCGAGTCCAGGCTGGTCCAGAAGACCGATTTGGTCCACCCCAGCCTCCGCCCCGGTCCCCACGTTCGGCTCTGGATCAAGGACAACGGCGAGGGCATGTCTCAAACCGTGGCCGACCGCGTTTTCGAGCCTTTCTTCACCACCAAGCCGGTCGGGCAGGGGACAGGGCTCGGTCTGTCCGTGGTACACGGTATCGTGACCCGAATGGGAGGAGCCATCCTGGTGGAGACGGAACCCGGAGTGGGCACGCGATTCGAGGTCTACATCCCCGAGAGTCCGGCCCAACAGGGCGGGGGCGGTCCTCAGATTCTCTGACTCGGCGCTTATACTGCCCCTGATGCTGAGTCAGGAACCTGCGGCCCAAGGCCGAGGCACCGTGCTCGTTGTCGACGATGACAGCGATGTGCGTTTCGTGGTGGCGAGCGGCCTTCGTCAGGCTGGCTTCAGCGTGGAAGAAGCCGAAACCGGCGAGGTCGCCCTGCAGAAGCTGTCGCAGGGCAGAGCCGAGGCGGTCATCAGCGATATCTCCATGCCCGGATTGAGCGGCGTCGAGATGCTGCGGCTGATCCGCGCTCGCGACCTCGACATCCCGGTGGTCCTGCTGACCGGACGTCCGAGTCTGGAAACCGCGATCGAAGCAGTCGAAGGCGGAGCGCTTCGCTATCTGAAAAAGCCCGCCGCCGTCGCAGAAATCACCGTGGCCATGGATGAGGCGGTTCGGCTCGGCCGATTGGCCCGCTGGAGGCGGGAGGCGCTCGCCCTGACCCGGCCCTTCTCGCAGTTCGTGGGCGATCGAGCCAGCATGCAACTGGCCTTCGAAGAGGCGCTCGAAGGGTTGTGGCTCGCCGCCCAGCCCATCGTCGGGGCCAAGAACGGCGTGATCTTCGGAATGGAGCTGCTGGCCCGATCGATCTCCACCCGATTCACCAGCGTCAACATGCTGGTCGAAGCCGCCGAAAAGCTGGACCGGGTCGCCGAGTTCGGCCGCCGGGTCCGCCACCTCGCGGCCAACGTCGATGTCGCTCCCGACCACACGCTCTTTGTCAACATGCACTCTCTTGAGCTCGACGACGAGGAGTTGTATTCGGAGCAGAATCCGCTGCGGAACCTGGGGTGCAAAGTGATTCTGGAGGTCACGGAGCGCCATTCGATCGATCTGGTGAAGAATCTGAAGGAGAAGATTGCCCTGCTGCGGAACATGGGATTCTGGATCGCGGTGGACGACATGGGTGCTGGGTACGCGGGGCTCAACAGCTTCGCCGCCCTCAGGCCGGACATCGTGAAGCTCGACATGAGCATCGTCCGGGGTATCGACCAGGACCCTTATCGACGGACCCTCGTCCGGTCAATGGCGGCTATGTGCCGCGACTTCGGTATTCCGCTGGTGGCAGAAGGCGTGGAAACCGAGGCGGAAAAATCGGTCCTGGTCGAGCTTGGCTGCGATTTCCTGCAAGGTTTCCTTTGTGGCGCCCCCAAAGCCCCACGCATCCGCTCACCCGGATCCCCCCTGCGAAGGCCTGTCCCAACCGCCTCCGCCTGACCCCGGCATCGTGATGCGTGATGAATCATGAATGACGAGCCGGTTCTGGTGCTGTGGACCGTATGCAATACCGCCCCCCGAATGCGGGAGTAGGCACAAGAGGCCTGCGGCATGACGATTAGAGCGCGTTCGGGCGCTTCTGCGGCCTTGGCGACTCTGCTCTTGACCGGGCTTTGGGCCTCTGGGTTCGCGGAAGGGAACGCGCCGATAAAGATCCGTCCGCTCCGCTTCGGCGTCATCACGGAACAGGCGAATGAGCCCGACCGCGTGCTCAGGGTCTACGCTGACTTCTTGCATCAGTTGCGCGGCCGCCTCGCTCCCATGGCGATTGAGGTGGCGCCCCTGGTGATCGCGAAAGACCTGACGGATCTTTCCCAGCGGCTTTTGCGAGGAGAGGTCGACCTTGTGGCGGAGACGGTGTTTGCGACTCTCGACCTCCAGGTGGAAAGCCAAGGCGCGGTCGCCCCCCGTCTGGCGATCGTCAGGAACGATCGCCGACAGTACCACACCGTCTTCTTCACCAACAGGAACACCAACATCCGAACGCTTGAAGATCTGCGCGGCCGCACCTTGGTCCTGCAGGCCCAGCGATCCACGTCGGCCTTCGCCGTGCCCAAGGCTGAGCTGGCGCGCTCCGGCATCAGTCTCTTCCCGGCCGGACAGCCCGCGGCTCCACGGGGCAGCACGTACTACGTTTTCGCAGGCGCCGAACTGAATCAGGCCATCTGGGTCCTGAAAGGGCGAGGGGACGCGGGGGCCTTCAACGATGGTGATTGGGATCGAGTGCCCAGCAAGATCCGGGAGGGACTGGTCATTTTTCACGAGACCGAGCCGTTGCTTCGAGGCCTCCTGTCCTTCAGGACACGCCTCGACCCCGAGATCCGAGCCGCCTGCGAGGAGGCGCTGCTGAACATGCACAAGGACACCGCGGGCCGAGCCGCCCTCTTGGCCGCGTCGGGCATCACTCGGTTCGAGCGCCTGACCACAAAGGATCTGGCCGGACTCGGGGAGTGGAGGCAGGCGCTCCGGAACGCCTCCAGAGGGCATCGATGAGCATTGGCCTGGGCCGGCGGTACGCGGTCTATTTGTCCGCCTTCACTCTGGTGGGCGTCACCCTGGCTCTGGTCGCCGCCGCGGTGATCGCCTTCCGCCAGACGAGCATTGTCCAACTCCGGATCCGCGACGCCATCTCAACGGTTCAAAGCGCCAGCGAGGACGAGCGTTTGCGGGGGACCGCTCAGTTTCTCGCCGGACGGCTGTTTAATCCGCTCTACGGCCTCGACGTGGAGCGCATCGACGAAGACATCACCCAGGTACGTCGCTGGTTGCCGGTGCGGGATTTTCTGGTCACGGACGCCACTTACCACGTGATCACGGACGGGACCGTGGCCAAACTCAATTTCGGGGACAGCCTGGATGGAGTCTGGCCTTCGGTCGATTCGGGCGCCCTCCTGATGGCCGACGCCGAGGGAAGACGCCAGGTCCGGTTCGCCATCCAGTCGGGAGGGATTCTCGCCGGCTTCGCCTCCGTGACCTTCGCGGAGGATCCATCTCAAGCCAGTCTTCGCAGAATCGACGAACACACTTCCAATCTCTGGTCGA
>JAENWE010000405.1 GCA_016650185.1 Vicinamibacteria bacterium
ACCCTTGCCCTGCTCGCCCGGGCCTGCGGCACCGCCGGGCTCATCGGTGGTCAGATGGACGACCTGAAGTACGAGGGAGTTCTCGCGACTCCGGAGGACTTGGAACGCATCCATCGAACCAAGACGGGCGCCTTGATCGTGGCCGCCATCGTGGGGGGAGGCCTGCTGGCCGGGGCCTCCGAGGCGCAGACGGAGGCCTTTCGCGCGTTCGCCGAGCCCATCGGCCTCGCCTTTCAGATCGTCGACGACATCCTTGACGTGAGCGGAGACGCGGCCTCTCTCGGGAAGACCCCGGGCAAAGACGCGCTGTCGGGCAAGGCCACCTGGGTGGCCCTGCACGGACTGGAGGCCTCACGTCAACGCGCCGCGGACCTGTACGCTTTGTCGATCGACGCCCTCCGCCCTTTCGGATCCGAGGCCGACCTGCTGCGGGATCTCGCCTCGCGGATCATCCACCGGGCCTCTTGAGTTCCGCCCGCCGCCGCCTCGATCTCGAAATCGTGCGCCGTGGCCTCGCCCCCTCGCGTGAGCGGGCGCAGGCCCTGATTCTGGCCGGGCGGGTGCGCGTGGCCCTCGTGGAGAGGCCCAAGGCCGGCGCCCAGGTGAGCGAACAGACCGAGATCGAAGTGGACGCCGAGGAGGCTTGGGTATCGCGAGGCGCGCTGAAACTACTGGGCGCCCTGGACTCGTTCCGAGTGTCCTCGGCGGAACGGGTCTGCCTGGACATTGGCAGCTCCACCGGGGGATTCACCGAAGTATTATTGTCGAGGGGCGCCGCGCGCGTGTATGCTTTCGATAGCGGGTTGGGCCAGCTTCATGAACGGCTCCGCCAGGATCCCCGGGTCATCTTGAGCGAGCGCACCAACGCACGGCATCTGAAAGCCGACGCGATCCCCGAGCGTCCCACCCTCGCGACCATGGACGTCTCGTTCATCTCCATTCTGAAGATCCTGCCCGCGCTCAAGGACGTCCTGGCCGAAGGTGCCGACGTGGTCTCGCTGGTGAAGCCCCAGTTCGAGGCCGGCCGCGCGGAGGTGGGAAGCGGGGGCATCGTGCGCGACGAGTCGGTCCACGTCAAAGTGATGCTGAAAGTGGCGGAGGGCGCTTCGGCCCTTGGCTTCCGGGTGCTCGCGGTGTGCCGCTCCCGGATCGATGGGGTCGGTGGGAATCGCGAGTTCTTTCTCCATGCGACGGCCCCGGGGCGCGGTGGTGAAGGGGGCGTGACGATGCCCGGTCCACTCTGACATGATGACGTTCATCGAGCCCGTCATGGAACAATCAACGACCGTCCGCTCCGTGAGGATTCGCGATGCCTTCGCGTGGTCCGGCGTCCTTCAGGAGTGTCGCGGTTGAAGGTCGCGCTCGTCACCAGGGACGACCTTGAAGAGGCGGATCCTACCCGAGTCCGGGTCCTTCGTACCTTGGGCGCCTTAGGCGTGGATGTGGTGACGGAAAGAACGCGCGGCCCCATCGACGCCGTCGTGGTCCTGGGCGGCGACGGCACCTTGCTTCGATCGGTGCAGCGGCTTTCGAACGAAGACACGCCCGTTCTGGGCGTGAACCTGGGCTCCCTTGGATTTCTCACCGAAATCACCAGCGACGAGGTGGACGAAGCGCTCAGGAACCTGGTTTCCGGGACCTATGCCTTTTCCTGGCGTTCGTTACTCAGGGCCACGCTGCTCGGCAAGGGCGAGCCAAGCGCCTATGAGGGTCTGAACGACGTGACCATCGCCAAGGCGGCGACGGTCTCTCGCATCGTCGAGTTCACGGTTTCGGTGGGCGACAAGTTTGTTTCGGAATTCCGAGCGGACGGTCTCATCGTCGCCTCGCCGACCGGCTCGACCGCCTACAACCTGGCCGCGGGCGGCCCCATCCTTCATCCCGCCCTGGATGCGGTGGTCCTGACCCCAATCTGTCCGCACATGCTTTCCAATCGGCCGGTGGTGATTCCGGCCAGTGAGCCGGTGACGATCCGCGTCCGCTCCTCCGCCTCTCCGGTGCATGTCACGGTCGACGGTCAGTGGAGTCGGGAGGTCACACCGGAAGACAAACTCGTGGTCAGCAAGGGGAGCCGTCGCCTCAAACTGGTGACCTCGGCTACGCGCGACTATTTCGAAGTCCTGCGAACCAAACTCAAATGGGGCGAGGTTCCGACCGTCCGTTCTCTCAAATAGACGGCGCGCGCGGGACCCTCTTCGTCAGGGCCTGTGAACCGAGCGCACCTCAAGGCGGCCGAGCCTCAGCTCACCGGTCTGCGCGCGCACGTACACGTCACCGCGGGTCTCGAGTCGAAGGGGTACAGTGATATCGAAGTCGCCGGTCGTCGGCGTCGCCGTCGATCCCTCCTGCGTCTCCACGCTCACCACGCCCTGGAGCGATCCCACCAGGTGAAGGGACAGATCGCCAGCGGAGACGGAACGAAAAGCCACCGCGTCGGCAGGGTGAGCGAGCGACATCCAACCGGCGTCGATCCGGGCCCCCCGCTCCAATCGGACGTCGCGAATCAAAGACTCTCCGCTGACTCGCAATCCCCGCGCAGTCGCATCGACCACGGAACCTTCGGGCCCGAAGGGGACCGATCGATGCACGCGCGCCCGCAGGCGTCGTCCGTCGAGGTCAAGACCCCCCTGAATCACCACGCCCTCCCGAACCGCGAAAACGAGAGGAGAGTCCCGCCACGACCAGAGCGCATCGTCGAACTGCTGCCCTCTCTGGTGCAGTCGTTCCCAGCGGTAGTCATACGTCCATCCTCCGAGAAGCTGAATCAAGACCGAGAGCACTCCGAGGGCGGCCCCCGTCGCCGGCGCGGCCAAAAGAGCCTCGGGCAGATAGAAGAAGAGCGCCGGGAGCATGTCGGTGAGAAGGCGGGGCCCGAACGACTCACCTCCATGCCACTCATTCCAGGCGGCCACGAACACGAAATGAATGAAGACTGCAAACAGCAGGGCCCGGGCCAGTCTCAGGCGGCGCGCCGCGGCGATCAGACCCAGCATGGCGATGAGAGCGATCGGAGTGAACACGATGAGGCCTCGCGCCGGTGACACCAGGAGCCCGGCGATTGATTCGGGAAAGGCGGAGAGGAAGCGGCCGGCGAGGCCCGGTCCGAATCGCCAGGGAGCGCCGAAGAAGTAGGTGTTGTAGACGGCCACGAAAACCGCGGGAACACAGGCGACACCGACCAGCCGGGCCGCATGCGAACGGGCGCGGAAAAGTAGAAAAGCGAAGAGCGCCGCGGAGATCGGAATGGCGGCCGGGCGCGAGACCGCGGCCAGGGACAGGCAGAGCGACGCGACTAGACCCGGGCGCAACCGATCCGAAGAGGCGGCGGTCTCCACGCGGGCCAGAGCGTCGAGGGCTAGAACCATGAAGAGGACGACTGCCGGGTGCTGCCACAGGGCTTGGGAGGTCGAATACACGCTGGTCCCCAGGCCGAAGAGGAGCGCCGACCCGAGGGCCAGGCGAGACGACGTGCGTCTTGAATACGAGTGGGCCATGATGGCGGTGGCGACAGCGGCCAGCAGGGCCGCGCTCAGTTTCCCGGCGACTTGAAGCCCGGCCGGGTTGAGGTCGAAGAACAGGCCGAAAGCGAAGAAGAGGGGCGTCGCGAGAAGTGCGGGAAGAACCGGATAGATGGAGACCCGACCTCCCGGAACGGGCGCGGTGAACGGATCGGGGGTTTTGGGGTCGGGCTGCACGACAGTGCCATGTTCGACCAGCGAACCGACGGTCCTCTCCATCGCGTTCGTGTCACCCGATCCGATGGGCCGGCCGTTGGCGATCAGCACCAGGAAGGCGATGGTGAAGGCCTGCAGCCCCACGAGCCGAGCAGCCGCGCGATCGCTCACGCTCACCGAGCCGGGGCGGACGGGGAGTCTGACCCCTGGGCGCTCTTCGCCGGCCGTCTTCGCTGGAACGCGTCCACCGCCCGTTCATGATCGCGCAGGGTTTTCGAGAACACATGGGTTCCGTCGTTGCGGCTCACGAAATAGAGATCCTCTGTCTCCTCGGGCCGCAGAACCGCGGCCAGGGCGGAGCGTCCCGGGGACCCGATGGGGCCGGGGGGAAGACCGCCGAATCTGTAGGTGTTGTAAGGCGATTCACTCGACAAGTCGACCTTGCGGATGTTTCCGTGATAGCGGCCCTCGAGTTTGAGCGCGTAGATCACCGTCGGGTCGGTCTGGAGTTTCATGCCCATGCGCAGGCGATTCAGGAACACTCCGGCGATGCGAGGACGCTCCGTCGCGGCGGCGGTCTCGAGTTCGACGATCGAAGCCAGGGTCACGATCTGCCTCAGGGTGAGCGAGGCGCCGCCGATGGAGCGACCCGCGGT
Source organism: Vicinamibacteria bacterium (assembly GCA_016650185.1). Taxonomy (GTDB): domain Bacteria; phylum Acidobacteriota; class Vicinamibacteria; order Fen-336; family JAGNNV01; genus JAGNNV01. The sequence goes on from JAENWE010000405.1 coordinate 4,331, forward strand.
TCCGAGCCCCTCGGCCGCAAACACGCCACGGGAGTACTTCACCATCTCGCCGACCAGAATTCGCTCGCCGGCGCCCTCTTTGATCTCGTAGGTCTCTGGAAACAGATACCCCTCGAGCGTGGCGGCCTCGGGGTCAAGGTCGGAAATGGACGAGGGGTCCCTGGCCCCTTCCAGAAAGGCCTCGCCAGACAGGCCGGTCTTGCCGGCGCTTTCCGCCATCTCGAAAATGTTCTTGCCTTCCGTGAACGTGATCTCCCGCCGCTCCACGTCTCCTTGCACCAGCTTCTGCTCGATGTCGAGAAGAGAGTACGGTCCGTCGAAGTGGTAGCGACCCGCTTTCATGCGGGCGTCATCGCCCCGCAACCGGACCAGGAGCGCGAAGGTCCAGGGGCGCCGGATCAGGCCCGCGGCGCCGAGCCTTTCGGCGATCGCCTGAGTGGAAGCTCCTGCGGGCACCACCAACTCGGCCGAGGGGCCGAAGAGTGGGGCTTCCGTCTCCGCGCGCCACCACACCCGCAGCCCCAGGGCGCCAAAGAGCAGGGCGACCGCGGACAGGCGTCGCACCCTCAAGCCGAGCCTTGCCGGGCGTGGGCCCGCGCGTCCAGCCAGGTCTGGAGGATCAAGACCGCGGCCATCTGATCGATGATCTCCTTGCGTCGGGCCCGGGACATGTCGGCGGCGATGAGAGTGCGTTCGGCCTCACGGGTGGTGAGCCGTTCGTCCCACATTTCGATGGGGACCTTCAGACGGCGTTTGAGCGTCTCCACGAATTCCAGAACCTTGACGCTTTGCGGCCCTGCCTCGCCGCGCAAAGTGAGGGGCAGGCCCGCGATCACTCGGGAAACTCCGCGTTCCTTCACCAGGGTGTCGACCCTCATGGAGTCCGCCTTCGGCCCCCGCCTCTGGATGGTCTCGACCGGGGAGGCCAGAATCAGCCCATCGTCCGAGCACGCGACCCCGATGGTGCGGTCACCGATATCAAGAGCCATGATTCGCATCCAAGTTGAAGACTCGCGAGTATACGGGCGCGACCCTGCGTAGAATGCCGATGAGACACGGAACCATGCCAAGCAAGTACGTCCTCGACAAGGAGTTGGGCGCAGGCGGCATGGGACGGGTGTACCTCGCCCGGCTGATGGGAGAAGCGGGCTTCGAGCGCCCGGTGGTCATAAAGAAGCTTCTCGATTCGACCGACGAGGGCCTCATCACTTTGTTCGTCGAGGAGGCGAGACGCTACGCCGTGCTCGATCACGAAAACATCGGCCGCATCTTCGATTTCGATCGGGTCGACAGCGATCTATGCATCGTTCTCGAGTACATCGATGGCTGGAGTCTCTCCGAGTTCATCGATCGCCACCTTTTGCTCGACCGGCTGCCCCCTTCGGAGATCGTGGTGTTCATCGTCAGCCGGGTGTGTCGCGGCCTCCAGTATGTTTTTGAGAGAGCCGCCATCGTCCACCGCGACATTTCTCCCTCGAATATCATGATGACTCGCGAGGGAGCGGTGAAGCTCATCGACTTCGGCATTGCGGCGAGCAGCGGAACCCGCAGCGAAAGCCTGGTGGGCAAGCCCGCGTACATGGCTCCGGAAGTGATCGCGTCCCTCAGCATGGACAATCGCAGCGATGTGTTCTCGCTGGGCGCGGTTTTTTACGAGATGCTGACTCTGGACCGCCTGTTCAAGGGCGAGACCGCCGAGGAGACACTGATCGAGGTGGTGGCCGGAGTGATGCGTTCTCCGCACGACCTCAATCCTGATGTTCCTCATCCGGTGTTGGAGATTCTTGGCAAGACCCTGGAGCGTCGGCTGGAGAAGCGGTACTCGAGCGCCGCAGAATTGGGGGCCGCCTGCGAGCACTGGCTCTACGACAAAGGCTATGGCCCCACGAACCTGACCCTCAAGGAATACATGGGCGCGCTCTTCGGGGTGACCGCGTCAACCCTCGGCCTTGACCGGCCCCAGTTCCCCGTGATTGAGCTCTCGATGTATCCCATCATCGATGACGGCAAGACGCGGCGCGCGCGCTAGCCCGCATTATTCACCAGGAATCGTCGCGAGGCGTGCCCCGAGGGCAGGCTGCGCGCTTCGAGACCGTGCCCATGGCGGTCAAGCGCAGTGACGAGCGACGCAATCGTATTGGACATACGATGAGGAGACGAGGAACGAGCAGCGCGCAGCCTCCCCTCGGGGGACGACCGCCAGGGGCGCGGTATCGGACGCCGCAGCAGATTCCCTGGTGAATAATGCGGGCTAGTGCCCTGTCTGGACCTGGGAGAAACAGCCAGAGCCAGCCGCAATCGGTTCCGTGCTTCTTGGCGAATGCCGCCTGTCGCCTGGCTATGGACTGGACCTTGTTCTGGGTGAGCTTGGCTTTCATTCCTTGGCCACACCCCGGCC
>JAENWE010000406.1 GCA_016650185.1 Vicinamibacteria bacterium
ATCGGGATCACCACCCGGGTGAGGGCGGCGCGGGGGCTCGCGCCAAGATCCTGGGCGGCGTCGATCAGAGACGCATCGATCCGCTCCAGCGACGCGTAGATGGGCAGGATCATGAAGGGCAGTTCCACGTACAGCTGGCCGATGGCCACCGCGGTCGTGGTGTAGAGAAGGCTCGGCGAGTCGGATCCGAAGAAGGTGAGAAGTTGAAAGAGCAGGCCGCCTGAACGCAGCAGGAAGACCCAGGCGTAAAGCTTGACCAGCACGGAGGTCCAAAGCGGAAGAGTGACGAGGAGCAGGAACGCGCCTCGAAAGCGGCGGGGCACGGCCCGCACCAGCGCCCAGGCCACGGGAAAGCCCACCAGCAGGGTGGCGATCGTCGTCCCTAGAGCCATCAAGCCGCTCCGCCAGAAGATCGATGCGTAAAGCGGATCGAAAAGACGGAACCATGCCGGCCCGGTCCCGGCCAGGGAGAGCAGCATCAGTTGCGGGACCGCGTACAGCACGAGCACCGCCGTGAGTGCTGGAATCAGAAGCCGGGAGACCTTCATTCGGAGAGCGGAATCCAGGAAGTAGGAGGGATGACGAGAGACACCCTGTCTCCCGTGCGGACCGGGTCCCTTGGAGATACGTTCGCCACCAGAGTGGCCTCGCCCACGCGGATGTGGCAGCGTATCGCTTCACCCAGATAGCGCACGTCGATCAGCGTTCCGCTCAGCCCTCCTTCATCCGGGGCGACGGCGATGTGCTCCCCGTGCAAGCCAATCTTCACCTTGGGTCCCGATGGTGCGACCGGGATTTCGATTTCGGTGAAGCCCAGGTCGACCCGCGTTCCGGTTGCGCTTCTCCCCATGACCCGACCCTCGAGAATGTTCTCCATGCCCACCAGCCCTGCTACGTAGACGCTGGTCGGGCGTTCGAAAATCTCCTCGGGCGCCGCGTATTGTGCAATCCGACCGCCGCGCATCACCGCGATCCGCGACGAACACTCGATGGCTTCTTCGAGATCATGCGTCACCAGGACGAAAGTAATCCCGAGCAAGCGCTGGAGCAGCACCAGCTCCCCCCGCATGGCCGACCGCAGTTGCGCGTCGAGGGCGGCGAGAGGCTCGTCCAGCAGCAGGATGTCCGGCTCCAGAACCAGAGCCCGCGCGAGGGCGACCCTTTGCCCCTGCCCTCCCGAGATCTCGGATGGCGCGCGGGAGTCGAAGCCCTCTAGGTGGACCGCGGAGAGAACCTTCGATACCCTCGACTGGATCTCGTCCGCAGGTCGACCGCGGATGCGCAGCCCGAAGGCGACGTTTTCGAAGACCGACAGGTGAGGGAAAAGAGCGTAACTCTGGAAGACGGTGTGGACCGGTCGCAGATGCGCCTTCATCGCGGTCACATCGCTCCCCGAGATCGAAATCCGGCCCGCGTCCACCTCGTCGAGTCCGGCGATCTGACGAAGCAGCGTGGTCTTGCCGCAACCCGAGGGTCCGAGCAGGGTCACGAACTCGCCCGGGCGGACATCCAGACTGACGTCGTCGAGCACCGCCACTGAACCGCGCCTCTTCGAAACGGATTCCACTCTCAAGGAACCGCGTGTTTTTCCGAGGGAGGTATCTGTGCTCACGATCGGGAGATTATTTCGTAAGTTGTCGCTTGACTTGGATGGCCCGCATAAAAGACAGTAGATGTTGGTCGCGAGACCTAAAAGCCGACGTAAGGAGCCGTACAAAAGGAGAATTCAGATGGGTGAAGCACTTGGAATGATCGAGACCCGCGGTTTCGTGGCCCTCGTTGAGGCCTCGGACGCGATGGTCAAGGCCGCGAAGGTCATCATCGTCGGCTGGGAAAAGATCGGCTCCGGCTATGTGACCGTGATGTGCCGTGGCGACGTGGCCGCGGTGAAAGCGGCTACCGACGCGGGCGCGGCCGCGGCCCGCCGAGTCGGTGAGCTGGTCTCCGTCCATGTCATTCCGCGGCCGCACGACAATCTTCAGGATGTCTTCGCGATCGGCAAAGCCGGAAAGTGAATCTGACGCGCGGGGTCTGAACTCAGACCGCGCACCTTGATTCGCGAGGGAGACTGAGGAGATGCAGGTCGGTCGCGTCGTCGGCACGCTGGTCGCCACCCGGAAAGACGAACGCCTGGTCGGGGCGAAGCTCCTGGTCGTGCGCATCATGGACCCGTCCTTCAAGGAAGAGCAGGGCTACGTGGTCTCCGTCGACACCGTCAACGCGGGGGTTGGAGACAAGGTCCTGCTGGTGGCGGGGTCCTCGGCGCGCCTGGCCCAGGGGATGAAGGAGTCGCCCATCGACTCTGCCATTATCGGTGTCGTCGACCAGGTCGAACTCTCGAAACCCAACGTCAAGGCCTGAGACCATGCAGCTTGGGATCGTCTGCGGGACGCTGGTGGCGAGCCAGAAAGACGAGCGACTCGAGGGCATCAACCTGCTGGTGATTCAGCCGATCAAGCCCGATGGCGCCGCCACCGGGAAAACCCTCATCGCCACCGACTCCGTAGGCGCGGGCCCCGGCGAGCGGGTCTTTTGGGTGAAGTCAAAGGAGGCCTCGAATCCCTTCACGCCGGTTGAAGTTCCGACCGACGCCACCATTATCGGCATCGTTGATCTGGTCAACGTGGAGGGGTGAGGCCGTGTTGATCGGACGGGTGATCGGGAACATCGTGGCCACGCAGAAGAATCTGAAGCTCGACGGCGAGAAGCTTCTGTTGGTTCAGCCTCTGGATCTCTCCGGCGCGTCCAAAGGTGTGCCCATCATCGCGATTGACCGCATGAACGCGGGGCCGAAGGACCGAGTCCTCTACACCCAGGACGGTCGCACCGCCCAGCAGATTCTGGGGCGCGGGACCGCCGGGGTCGACGCCGCGGTTTTAGGGGTCATCGACGAAATCGACTTCGGAGTGGTGGCCCCGAGGGGCTAGATTCAAGGGCGAAGATAGACCCATGGAAGACGCGAAAATCGACGCCATCGCCCGCGAGGTTCTGACCAGCCTGAAGAAGGCGCATGCCCACGAAGCTCATTCGGCGTCGACATCGGCGCCCACCCGATCGGAATCCATGGCCGTGACTCTTCACCCGTCACTGCGACTTCTGTCGGTGACCGGCGGCGTCGTCGGGTCGCCCTGCATCATTGAGCCCGACAAGCCCTGCATTGGCTCGCTGAAGTGTCGCACCTTCGGTCACTGAGGCGTCTCAAGGTTTCGCCCCGCCTAGAACCGAAAACGCACGCCGAAGGTCGGCAGGAACGGGAGAGACGCTGCTTTAGTCTCTTCGATCCTCGGTCGATCGCCCCCGCTCACCGTGCGCAACGTGGCTTCATACTGGCCGACGTTCTGACGATTGGTGGCGTTGATGAATTCCAGGTAGAAGAGCCACCTGGACCGGTCGCCGCGGGGCCGCCAGTTGACCCGCAGATCCAGCCGGGTGAACCGCGGATAGCGCGCCCGCAGGAGGTTCGTCACGGAGCCGTAGTCCGCGGTGTAAACGGGAAGGCCCGAGCCGTCGCGCTCCGGTATCAACTCCGTGGTGTTCCCGTCCCTGTCGGTATCGAGACTGTCCTTTTTGGGAACCACCCGGACTCCCACTGCCTTCGTGCGGGGGAAGCCGGACGAAGCTCGCAGGGTGAAACCGATATCGATCTTCTCGGACGCGTTCAGCTGGCCGACGATGGACACCGCGTGGCGACGGTCGTACTCGAACGGCAAGGTCAGGCCGTAGGCCTCCCTGGTGGCTTTCCCGAAACTGTAGGAAGCCCAGCCGGAGAGACGCTGACCCGCCCGTTGTCGAGGCCGGGTCGCGACAATCTCCGCGCCATAGGCACGACCCGAGGCGTCGTTTTCCGGAGCCGTGGTGATGAGCCTCCCGCGTGGGATGCTCGCCTCGAAGGCGGCGGGAAAGTCGTAGCGCGACAAGCGGGTTTCAAATTCGGCGTCCGTCTCGAGAGCGCCGACGATGAGGTCGCGGAAATTCTTGTAGTAGGCCTCGGTCTTGAGGGTCAAACCTGCGAAGTCCTTTTCGAAGCCGAAGGTCAGGTGGCGCGAGTGTTCGTTCCCAAGCCCCAGGGCGGAGAGGTCCAGAAAATAATCCGACTGAAGGAGCTTCTCGATACCCGGGCTCTGAGAATGCGAGCCGTAGGCCGCGCGCCAGCGGGACGTCTCCCCGACACGGAACAGGAGTGAAACGCGCGGTTCCTTTTCCACGTCCTTCGTCAGCGATGACTGGCTGAAACGGAGGCCGGCCTCTGCGGAGAGGCGAGCGCCCATGGTCATCCGGTCCTGCGCATAAGCGCCCCACCGATGCGAGCGCACCTTCTCGTCGTAGAAGTCGGGGAGCGACGCCCCGCCCCGAATCGAAGAGGCGTTTGCCTC
>JAENWE010000407.1 GCA_016650185.1 Vicinamibacteria bacterium
AGCAGCCGGGCCTCGGCCACACGTTGATCGCCCACCCGGATCTCCCCTTTGATCCGGAATAGATCGCCTCTCCGGTGGATAAGGGAGATCTCCAGATCCAGCCGGTCTCCAGGAGTGACGGGCTTCCTGAACTTCGCGTGGTCGATGCCCACCACCAGCACGTCGCTCCGAGTGGGGTCCGTTGACTGCAGGAGCCAGATGCCGGCGGCCTGGGCCAGGCTCTCCATCAGAAGAACGCCCGGCATGACCGGCGCTCCCGGGAAGTGTCCGGCGAAGAACTCCTCGGCGCCCGTCACCGTCTTGAGTGCTTTGAGGCCGGTGGCCGCGTCGAAATGCGTGATCCGGTCAACGAGGACGAACGGGTACCGCGTCGGCAGTCGTCGGGCAAGACCGCCGACTTCCATCTCGGACCCTATGCCGGCCATCTCTGTCTGTGGTGCCAACGAAAGCGCCTCCTTGGGCCCGCGGTCCGGTCGATTTGAAATCTCTTGAAGAGGACGAAAGTGATCCGATGAGGCGACCGGTGTCCGTGACCGCCTCATCGGGCCTGGGCCGGCTTATTGCCGAGGCGTCGGTGTGGGCTTCGGCGCCGCAGGTGCCGGAGGCGCGGGCGCGGCAGGGGCGGGAGCGGGCTTGGGCGCGGTGGCGGGCCGGGCGGCCTTCTCGGTGTCATCCGCTTTCACCACGACGTCACGGGTAACGTCCAGCTCGTCGTTGATCAGCACAAGAGTGGCGCGGTCCAAAATAAAGTCCAGCCCCTTCTCCTTGCCCACGGCCTGAAGAATCGGCTGGATCTTCGTATTGAATTCCGCCTGGAACTCCTGGGCCTTCTGCTGCGCCGCCTGCTGCATGCGCTGAATATCCGCCTGCGAATCTTCGGCCAGAGCCTGTCGCTCCCGGTTCTTTTTCACGATGTCCTGCTGCTTCTTCTCCACCGCGTCCGCGGACAGAATGGCGCTCTGCTTCTGGAGATCGTCCTGGAGGGCCTTGATGGCGGCGTCCAGTTGACCGATCTGGTTCTGCCTTTTGGTGAGCTCCGAACGGATCTCGCTTTCCAGCTGGTCCATCCGGGTGGCGTAGCCCTTGCCCAGCAGGCTCTCCTGAGAGATCCGCTGCATATCCACCACTCCCATTTTGACCGCTTTTCCGGTCGGGCCCTGGGCCTGGGCAAAGACCGAACTCGTGGCCATCATCAGGGCCGCCGAGCCAATAAACACAAACAACTTCTTCATCAGTTCTCCTTAGAAAGTGGTGCCGACTGCAAACCGGAAGGTGCGCTTGTCCGCGAAGAGTGGGTCGGCGTTGGGGTTGATCGCATAAATCAACCGGAACGGCACGTTTAACACGGGCATGATAAACCGAAGCTCCGCGCCGGTGGAGACGGCAAAGCTCTTTGGGGTGATCCGATCGCCGGCCAGGAAGGACTGGCCGGCGTCGAAAAAGAGGAGGGCGCGAACCGGGCCGACCACGTCGATGTAGTACTCCGCGTTGAACAGGGCGAACTTGTCGCCGCCCACGAGCGAGGTGCTGGACGGCTCGCGGGGCCCAACCGCACGGATGTTGTAACCGCGGATCTGCTGCTCGCCTCCCATATAGAAACGGAGGTAGAAGGGCAGACTGGATCGCCCGGTCACCGGGTCAATGACCGACGTCCCTGAAAACGGGCGGATGAACCCGACCTGAGCGCGCAACCCGAGCGCGGTCTTACGTGTGTGAGGGATATAGACAATGGCTTCAAGATCCGGCCGGAAGTAGTTCAACGTCCCGCCCAGCGGCCCACCCGTAAACTGACCTGACGCGGTCAGCTTCATCCCCCGATGGGGCGTGAACGGGTTGTCCACCGTGTTGTAGACCAGCGATGGGGACAGCCGGCTCTCCCGCCGCTTCCCGAGATCCTCGATGAAGAAGGAGTCGGAGATGGTTGGCGTGCTGAAGTTGAGGGGATCGTTGGGATCGAGCGCCGCCTGCGAGATGGTGACCACCTCGTAGGCATAGTTGAAGAAGACGCGGGAGAAACGGCCGAGGGGGAACCCGGTGGTGAAGGAAGCGCCCGTGCGATCGTCCTGATAGCCGAATACATTGGCGGACGCGAAGGTCTGATAGATGATCTTGCGCTTGTAGAGGTCGATCCCGGCGGTGATGGGACGGTCGAATAGATACGGCTCGGTCACCGCGAACTGATAGTTCTTCGTCCGCTTTCCCGTCTGGGCCGAGACCTGGAAGGTCTCGCCCTGACCGAGGAAGTTGGAGGTCTGAAACGACGCATTCAGGAACTTGCCTTCCAGACCGGACACCCCCCCGCCGAACGTGAACTGGTTCCGATTCTGCTCCTCGACCCTTAGGGTGACGTCGATCTTGTTCTCCGCCAACTGCGAGGGGCCGAGTTCCGGCGCCTTCTCAATCGGCTTGAAGTAGCCCAGCTGGTTGATCCGGCGGATGGAGAGCTTCAAGAGTTCGGTGTTGAACACGTCCCCCTCAGTGAGATAGACCTCGCGACGGATGACCTTGTCGCGGGTGGAGTCGTTGCCGGCGAAGTTGATCTTCCCCACGAAGTACTGCTTGTCCTCGTTGATGTCCAGGACCAGGTCGACCGTCTTCGTATCCTTGTTCGGGGTGCGCTTGGTGAAGCCCGTGTATTGGAAATAGCCTTGCGCGCCGTAGGCGTCGCGAAGCTTCTCGAAACCTTTCTTGAGCTTCTTCTCGGAGTAAATCTCGCCTTCCTTGATTTTGAAAATGGGAAGTACCAGCTCGTCCTTGAAGAGCGTCATGCCCTCGAATTTCACCTTGCCGACCCGATAAGGCTCGCCCTCCTCCACCGGAATCTGGATCATCATCCACTTGACCGGTTTCTTGCGGAAGAGGCCGGATTTGCCATCCACGTAGGTGATCCTCGGTTCGCCGATCGTGGCCGCCACGTAGCCCGCGTTCAGATAGTGATCCCGAAGGGTCTCGTGCTCTTCGGACCACTTCTCTTCGTTGTAGGTGCTCTTGCCCGAGAGCCAGGACAGGTTCCAGAAGCCCGCCTGCTTGAGCTTTTTCATCTCGCCGCGGAGTCGGCCGTCGGAGAACACCGTGTTGTTCTCGAACTCGATCGACTTGATCTTGGTCCGGGGACCATCGTCGATGGTGAAGGTCACCTGTTCTCCGCTGCCCCCGATGGTCTTGGCCTCGTGCTTGACCGTCCCGAAGAGGCGGCCTTTTTCCTTGAGCATCTCGCGAATGACTTCTTCCACCCGGCGCGCTTTGGCCGGATCGAAGAAAGAATCAAGCTTGATGGACGCTTCCTTTTCCTTGAGCTTGTCCTCAATGGAGGTCTTGGTGAGGGCCTTGCTGCCGCGGTAGTCGATGATCTGCACCCGTTTCCGCTCGCTGACCGTGAAGATGATGATCTTGTTCCCGGCGGGCGTGTCGTTCTCCTCTACGCTCATGTTGTCGAGAAAGCCCGCTTCCCACAACCGTCGGAAGTCAGCCTTGATGACCTCTTCGTCGTAGATCGTGCCGGCTTTGGTGGACACGTAGTAGAGCAGCGTGTCCTTCGGAAGGTACTGGTTGCCGCGGACCTCGATCCGCTCGACGATCACCGGCCGCTCGGCGGGGGGCTGTGCGCTCCCAGCGTCCTGGGCTGCCACCCACCTCGGATGACCAAGAGCCGCCGCGGCGAGAACGCTGAGGGCGAGTGCGGGGCGGATAAATTTCATGCAGAGAGTCGGCCTCGGTTGTCGTGTTGCCAGTACCAAAGGGCGCCTTCATGGACGCCCACCTCGATGGGGGCGTCGGGGGTCAGGACCCCTCGCAGGAAGGCCTCGGAGAGCGCATCCTCAATATGCCGTTCAATGGCGCGCCGGAGCGGGCGCGCGCCGTAGGAACGATCCTTGAGGGTCTTTCGGAGGAGCCATCCGATGCCGTCATCGCGGATAGAGATGGAAAGTCCTTTGGAGCGGAGATTTTCGGACAGGTGGCCAACCAGGTTGCGGGTGATCCGGCCAAGGTCGGCGTCGGAGAGGGCATCGAACAGAATGATCTCATCAATCCGGTTGATGAACTCAGGATTGAACGTCTGCTTGACCTCCGACATCACCGCATCGGCGGTGGCGACATCGGTCTGCGCCGCATCCTGCGCGAAACCCATCCGACCCCGCTTCTCGATGGCGCGGGCGCCCAGATTGGAGGTCATGATCACGATGGCGTGCTTGAAATCGACGAGGTTGCCGAACGAATCGGTGAGTCGACCGTCCTCGAACACCTGGAGCAACACGTTGAAAATATCGTGATGGGCCTTCTCGATCTCGTCGAGGAGGATCACGCAATAGGGATTGCGACGCACGCGCTCCGTGAGTTGCCCACCGTCCTCATATCCCACATATCCGGGCGGCGAGCCGATGAGCCGCGACACCGCGTGCTTCTCCATGTACTCGGACATGTCCACCCGGATCAGATGGCGCTCCGAGCCGAACAGGAGTTCGGCCAGGCCACGCGCCACCTCTGTCTTCCCCACCCCGGTGGGCCCCAGGAAGAGGAAGGAACCCACCGGCCGCTTCGAATCGCGAAGGCCGGCGCGGGTTCGCCGAATCGCCCGAGCCAGGGCGGAGATCGCGCGGTCCTGGGACACCACGCGCTTGTGAAGCTCGTCTTCGATCCGCAGCAGGCGGTTCGACTCGTCCTCTCGAATGGCCATAACCGGAATCCCGGTCGCGCGGGCGACCACCGCATCGATATCGTCCCTGAACACGAAAACCGGTCCGGATTCATGGTTCGGGGCCGAGAGCGATTCCGGGGCGGCGGCGGGGTTGGGCACCGCATCCTCCGATCGCTTCAGCCAGCGGAGCTTCACCCGGCTCCCGGCCTCGTCCAGGACGTCGATGGCCTTATCGGGAAGGCATCGTTCGGGCATGTAGCGCGATGACAGGGCGACCGCGGCCTCGAGAGCCTCGTCCTTGAACAGCACCCCGTGGAATCGCTCATACCGGGACTTCAACCCGCGGAGAATCTCCATCGACTCCTCCTCGGTGGGTGGCTTGAGCGCGACCATCTGAAATCGTCGGGAGAGCGCCCGATCCTTCTCAATGTGCTTGCGGAACTCGGTGGGGGTGGTGGCGCCGATGCACTGAAGCTCTCCGCGAGAGAGCGCCGGCTTCAGAATATTCGCGGCGTCGAGGCTTCCCTCGGCGGATCCCGCCCCGACCAGGGTGTGCAACTCGTCCATGAAGAGAATGACATTCGCGTTCTCCGCCAGTTCCTTCAGCAGGTTCTTCAGGCGCTCCTCAAACTGGCCGCGATACTTGGTCCCGGCCACGAGCAGCGCCAGATCGAGGGCCAGGACCCGTTTGTCCAGCAGGGGTTTTGGAGCCTCGCCCTGAACGATCAATGCGGCGAGCGCCTCGACAAGGGCGGTCTTCCCCACCCCAGGCTCACCGATAAGCACCGGGTTGTTCCGTTGCCGGCGGCCAAGGATCTCGATGATTCGCTCAATTTCGTCGCGCCGTCCGATCACCGGATCGAGCTTCCCCCGCACGGCAAGATCCGTCAGATCGCGGCAGTATTCCGCGAGAAGGGGCGTCTCCTTGGCCCGGGCTTGGGGCTGCGTCTTCTCGGAGAGGAGGCGAACGATTTCCTCGCGCAGAAAGGGCAGGGACAGTCCATTTTCCCGCAGCACATCGGCGGCGGTGGCGTGGTCTTCGCGCAAAAGCCCCAAGAGCAGGTGTTCGGTGCCGGTGTACGAATGGCCGAGCTGCTCGGCCTCGTCCTGAGCAAGCGCCAGAACCCGCTTGACCTCGGGAGAAAGGGGCATCTCGACGGTGGTCGACACCTGCTCGCCGTATCGGCACCGGCCTTCCACCTGCCGCCTCACATCCTCCATCTTGAGGTTCCCACGATTGAGCAGGCGCTGGGTCAGGCCCTTGCCTTCGCGGATCAGCCCAAGCAAGACGTGCTCGGTCTGAATCGAATGCGCACCCAGTTGGGAGGCTTCATAGCGGGCAAAAAAAATCACCCGGCGGGCGCGCTCTGTATATCGTTCAAACACGGTGACTTGAGGGGTTCTCTAAGCGCCCATTCTACGTGATGCAACTGGATCCTCTTCATTTCCCTGGCCTTTGGACGCGTGGGCCCCGACCGTAGACGGCGCAGGACTTTCTAAAGCTTTTGGATGACGGCAATCAGAGTCCCTCCAGGTCGAACACTTTCGTCTTTGAGGTCCGGCCGGACGCCAGACGAACCGATGATTTTGGCAGCTTGTAGAGAAGGGCGATGACTTCGGCCACTTTGACATTCGCTTTTCCGTCGACCGGAGGAGTGTTGACCCAGACGTGCAACTCTTCGCCTCGCACCTCGGTCCGGGCCAAGCGGGCGCCAGCGTGGACTCGAACGCGAATTTTCATGACCGGATGCCGTGGCGGAGAGGCTCCCCTGAAGGGGCCGCCGCCGCGGTCTATCGCTGCCTGGATTGCGGCACTAGAAGAGAGAGTTTGCGGCCGCCCGGGCGACGGCCATCAAGATCCCCGGGAATAGTCCCAGGCCAAACGTCAAAGCGGCGGCAAAAGCTACGAGGGACGGCACAACTCCTGACTCGGTCGCAAACTCGACATCGTCCTGAGGCTCTTCCATGTACATGAGGACGACGAGCCGGAGGTAGTAAAAGGCCGATACCACGCTCATCAGCACGCCAACCGCAGCGAGGCCGGAGTAACCAGAGGCGACCGCAGCCTTGAACAAATGGAATTTGCCTACGAAGCCCGCCGAAACCGGAACGCCGGTCAGGGAAATCAGAAGGACGGTCAGCATGGCAGCGAGCGCGGGCCGGCGGCGCGACAAACCGGTCAGATCGGTGGTAAGCGCCGGCTCCCGGCCGTTGCGGCGGATCGCGATCAGAAGCCCGAATGCCCCAAGGTTCGTAATCGCGTAGGTGGAAACGTAGAACAGCAGGGCCTCGAGCCCGCCGCGCCGATCGCTCATCCCCACGATCCCCGCGAGCATGTAGCCTGCGTGGGCGACCGACGAGAACGCAAGCAGGCGCTTCAAATCCGTCTGGGCCAAAGCCCCCAGGTTCCCCACCACCATGGTGAACCCTGCGACCAGAGCCACTCCGGGCGCCCATGAGTCGCTCAGCCCGCCGAGGGTGATCGCGACCACCCGGCCGAGGGCTCCGAAGGCGGCAATCTTCACCCCGGCGGCCATGAACGCGGTGACCGACGTGGTGGCTCCCTGATAGACATCGGGCGACCACATATGGAAGGGCGCGGCGCCGACCTTAAAGAGGAACCCGACGAAGAAGAAGGCGGCGCCCATGAGGGCCAGAAGGCCTCCATCGGCCACGCCCTTCGCCATGAGGACGAGAGTGGTGCTGCCTGAGGCCCCGTAGAGCAGAGCGATGCCGAAAAGCAGGAAGGCTGACGAAAACGCCCCGGTGATGAAGTACTTGATCGCGGCCTCCTGCCGCCTCGGATCGGTGCGCGGCATGGCGCACAGCCCGTAGAGGGCCACGGACATGATTTCCAGAGCCACGAAGAGGGAGATCGCTTCCTCGGCGGTGGCTAGACCCATCATGCCCACCACGCAGAAGAGCATCAGGGTGAAGAATTCGTGCGGGTACACCCGGTCGTCATCGAGTCGCGCCGCCGAAAGCCAAACGGCCAGAATCGCCACCACGAGGATGGAGGCCTGCACGAAGGCGCTGTACGCGCCCCCCGCGATGGTTCCCCCAAGCGAACCCGTGGCCGGAGCGACAAGAATCAGGGACAGGGTCGCGCCCAGCCCGGCGGTGGCGATGTTGCGGCAGACCGCAAGACCGCTCCCGGCGAAGGCGCCGGCGAGGAGAACCACAAACGCGGTGAGTGCGACCAGGATCGCGGGCAGGACCGGCTGTAAATCGACGAGGGTGAGGTTCACGGGTGCTCTCCCTCCGCGGCTATCGGTCCGCTCCGGGCCGGCGTCAGAGTCAACCTTTCGCTCATGCTGGTCGACCTCGCTCGCGCGTCTCGAATGATTTTCGTGACCGGCGCCTCGAGGCTCGGGGTGAAGAGCGAACTGAACACGCCCATGAACAGAGTCAGGAAAACAAGGGGCAGCAGGGTGGCCCACTCGCGGGCGTTCAGATCGGGCAGGTTCGCATTCTTGGCGTTCGTCACCTCTCCGTACATGACTCTTTGAACCATCCAGAGGATGTAGGCGGCGGAAAGAATGACGCCGAGAGTCGAGACGATCACGAGAATCGGAGAAAAGGTGAAGGACCCCACCAGGATCAGGAACTCCCCGATGAACCCGTTGAATCCCGGAACCGCGATGGACGAGAGGCAGATGAGCAGAAACACCGCGGAGAACCGCGGGATCACGTTTCGGAGCCCGCCGAATTCGGAGATGAGCAGCGTGTGGCGACGCTCGTACAGCATGCCGACCATGAGGAACAAAGCGCCGGTGGAGATGCCATGGTTCAGCATCTGGTAGCTGGCGCCCACCACCGACATCGGCGAAAAAGCGGCGATGCCCAGCATGACGAAGCCAAGATGGGACACCGAGGAGTAGGCGACGAGTTTCTTGAGATTTGGCTGGACGAGAGAAACCAGCGCGCCGTAGACGATGCCCACCACGGCCAGCAAGGCCACGTAAGGAGCCGCTCGCGTGAACGCCACCGGGAACAGGGGGATGGCGAGGCGGAGAAACCCGTAGCCGCCCATCTTCAGCATGACCGCGGCCAGGATGACCGAGCCTGCGGTGGGCGCTTCCACGTGGGCGTCGGGCAGCCAGGTGTGGAACGGGAACATCGGGACCTTGATGGCG
>JAENWE010000408.1 GCA_016650185.1 Vicinamibacteria bacterium
AGCCAGGGAAGCGGAGGCGAATTCACTTCGCCGGAGCGACGGGGTCTGGGGGCTGAGCACACCAACGAAGGGCGGTCTGCGGCCCCCAGCTAATAGGAGCTCAAAGTGAGTCAAAGAAGCGTGGTGGCCGCGGTCTGCCAAATGCGATCCGGCGAAGACGTCACCCGGAATCTGCAGTCGGCGGAGACTCTGGTCCGAGACGCGGCCCGGGCGGGCGCTTCCTTCGTCGCCCTCCCCGAGTGCATGGTCTTTCTGAAGTCTGAAGGCGAGCGGTCCCCGGAAGCCCAAAGCATCGCCGGGCCCTGGACGAAGAAATTTGCGGGCCTCGCCCGCGAGCTCAAGATAACCATTCTGATGGGGTCTTTCCCGGAAGCCGCCGACGAGGCAGGACGGCCCTACAACACGACTCTCCTCCTTGGACCAACGGGCGAACGAGTCGCCGCCTATCGAAAAATGCACCTGTTCGACATCGACCTGCCCGGCCTGGAACATCTCAAGGAATCCAGAGCGACCACGCCCGGGACGGAGGTCGTGGTGGCGGATGCGGGCTTCGCTAAACTCGGACTCTCCATCTGCTACGACTTGCGCTTCCCCGAACTGTACCGGGCCTTGTCCGCTCAGGGGGCCGAGGTCTTGCTCGTGCCGTCCGCTTTCACCGACCGCACCGGTCGCGACCACTGGGAAGTTCTCCTGCGAGCCCGCGCCATCGAGAACCTCTGCTATGTCATGGCGCCGGCGCAGTGGGGCCGGCACAGCGCGAATCGCGCCAGCTACGGCCACGCCATGGTCGTGGATCCTTGGGGGGCGGTCCTGGCGCAGGTTCCAGACGGCGAGGGCTTCGCTCTGGCCGTTCTCGATTTCGACCGACTGCACCGCCTGCGGGCCGAGCTGCCGGCGCTGCGGGCGAAGAAGCTGTAGGCGAGGTGGACATCGATGAGCTGGATTGACGTCGTCGACGATGAAGCCGCCTACTATGCTTACGTCAATCGGATCGCCGATGGCCTGGGGGTTGCGGTTGAGCCCTGGGTCGGCGACACATAGGCTGAGCCATGGCCCGCAACCTCGCCCCCCCCCATGTTCTGAACGTCGGCGACCTCCGCCGTCTGGCCAGGAACCATCTTCCGCGGATGGCCTTCGACTACATCGACGGCGGAGCCGACCGTGAGATCACTCTCCGCGAGAACTGCGCGGCCTTCGATCAGGTGTTGTTTCGTCCGCGCTGCGCCGTGGCTACGCCGACGTGCGATCTCAAGACCACCGTTCTCGGGACCACCCTGGATCTGCCGTTTGCGCTGGCGCCGGTGGGCAGCAGCCGCATGTTCCATCCGCGCGGCGAAGAGGCGGCGGCTCGAGCGGCGGGGAGAGCGGGCACGGCCTACACCCTCTCCACCCTTTCGGGTTGCCGCCTCGAGGACGTGAAGGCGGCCACCCGCGGCCCAGCCTGGTATCAGTTGTATCTCGTCGGCGGGCACGACGTGGCTCGGGCCGCAATGGATCGAGCCCAATCCGCGGGATACACCGCGCTCTTCGTCACCATGGACACGGCGGTGGCGGGGATGCGCGAACGTGACCCGCGCAACGGCACGAAGGAACTCCTCTCCGGAAATCCCTTCACCATGCTTCCGTTCCTTCCGCAGATCCTTGCTCGCCCGCGCTGGCTCGCCGCCTGGTGGCGCGACGGTGGCCTCATGAACTTCCCGAACATCGTCCTGCCCGACGGCCCCATGGGCTACGCCGATGTCAGCGCCGCTCTCGAGCAGGCCCCCGTGTCATGGGCGGACCTGGCTTGGATCCGCGAAGCCTGGAAGGGCCCAATCGTGGTGAAGGGCGTTCACGTCGGCGACGACGCTCGCCGCGCGGTGGACGAGGGCGCCGACGCCATCGTGGTCTCGAACCATGGCGCGCGGCAGCTGGACACGGTGGCGCCCACCATAAGAGTGTTGCCCGAGATCGTCGCCGCGGCCAAGGGTCAGGTCGAAGTCCTCATGGACGGCGGAATTCGGTCCGGGAGCGATGTGGTGAAAGCACTCTGCCTCGGCGCCCGCGCCGTCCTCATCGGCCGGGCCTACGCCTACGGCCTGGCGGCGGGCGGCGAAGCCGGGGTCACGCGAGCGATCGACATCCTGCGCGCCGACATCGTGAGGACGCTCAAGCTGCTCGGATGCGATGCGACGGTCAGGCTGGATCGATCGTTCGTGGACGTACCGTCGGGGTGGCTGACCCGGGCCTGATGGGCGAAGACGCGGCGGCGGAAGCTAGTCGGGCGTGAAGTACCAGTTCGACTGGTCGTACTTGAGGTACCGCTCGATGCGGTGATACCCGTGCTTCTTGAAATAGGAGAGTATCGCTTCACGGTTCTTGACTTTCGACTCGATGCAGACCAACAGGGGGCGGAAACGCTCGATATCAAAGCCGGCCAGGGCGGGCACCTCGGCTCCCTCGATATCCATGGACAGGAAGTCCACGTGTTTGATTCCGTTGTCGTCAAGGGCCTTCGTGAGCGTGATGGTGGGTACCATGATCGTCCTGGACGCGACGGGTTTCCCGGCGGGGCCGACGAGGGGCTGTTCCACGGCCGAGATATCGGTCAGGTCCACTCGGAAGAACGGCTTGATGGCGCCGGCCTTGTCTGTGACCACGTAGTTGAGAAACTTGCTCGCGGGCCGGTGGCGCTTCCATCCAGGAGCCATCTCGTCCAGCGCGTCAATGCCGATGCCGGACCATCCGAGGTGATGCTCGAGGTAGTAGGTGTTGCTCGCCTGGATCGGCTGCCAACAGCCCACATCGAGGAAGACTCCTTCCCGGCGATCCTGGAAAAAGTCACGAATGATGAGCTCTTCCTTGTCTCGCGAGTACCGGTTCTGCTCCGTACCCACGATGTCTCTCCGGACCGCGCGATCCGGCTGGGCAAAGGCGCTGCTGGCGCCGAGTAGAAGGAGAACGCGGGCGACCCAAAGGGCCCCGAGACTGCGAGTCGGTTGGAACATGGAGGGGTAATGTACTCCGAGACCGCCGAAGCCCGAAAAGGCGGGGCTGCTCCTCGCTGCCCCTTGTCGAAGGGGTCGCACCAACCGCGCGACGGGCGCGCGCGGCTACACCAGAGCGCTCAGGACTTCGCTTGACATCAAGACGCCGCGCCTGGTCAGTCGGACCGCATGTTCGTCCACGTCGAGCAAACCGGCGGCGACGCTGGGCCGCATCGAGTCGCCAAACTCGTCGACAACATCGACGCCGTGTCGGGCCCGGAAGGTCGCCCGGTCGATGCCCCGGCGGACCCGCAGGCCCGTCATCACTGCGTCTTCGAGGCGGTCCCGGCGGGACAATGCCTTCTCCCCCGCCCTTGCCCCGCCGCTTTTCTCCATCGCGGAGCAATAGCGACCAAACGTCGGCTCGTTCCAGTAGCGCACGCCGTGGTCGAAGCCGTGAGCGGACATGCCGAAGGCGTGGAACGGTCCATCGTCCCAGTACTTCAGGTTGTGCCGCGACTCGAAACCGGGCCGAGCGAAGTTCGAGATCTCATAGCCTCGGATCCCCTCATCGGCCATGAGATCTTCGGCCTGGTTGAAGAGGTCAGCGACAAGATCGTCGTTCGGAAGATGCAGCGTGCCCTCCTTCGCTCGATGCGCCACGGCGGTCTTGCCGTCTGTTTCGAGAACGTACACTGAGACGTGATCGGGGCCGAGGTCGAGGAGCCGGCGCAGGCTGGAAAGAAACCGATCTCGCGTCTCGCCGGGCCAGCCGAGGATCAGGTCCATCGAGACATTCGTGAAGCCGGCCGCGCGAGCCGCGCGAACGCAGATCGCGGAGTCATCACCAGAGTGATCGCGGAACATCTCTCGCAGAACAGCATCGTCGAACGACTGAACACCCAGGCTGAGGCGGTTCACCCCGATTTCAAGCAGATCCGAAAAACCGCGCTCGTCGAGATCCTTTGGATTCGCCTCGAGGGTGATCTCCGCGCCCGATGCAAGGGCATATCTCGCCTTGATCGCGCGAATCACTTCATCGATCTCCCGTGCTGGCACAAGGGACGGAGTGCCCCCTCCGAAGTAGAGAGTGTCCGCTTCCCCGCCCGCTGAGGCGCCAATTTCGCTCGACAGCGCTCTCAGATACCGGTCTCTACGCCCGTCCGTGGGCCGGCCCGGATCGATCGCAAAATGGCAATACGCGCACTTCTGCGCGCAAAAGGGAATGTGGACATACACCCCAAGCGGCCGCTCGACACGGGGCGCCGTCATGGCGCGTCAGTCCACGACAGCACTTCGGGTCCTTGCTGAGAAACCCGGCCTTTCCCGTCACTGCGAGTCGCTTCACGGGCTACGTCCGTGACTTTGGGGAGAAACCCACCGTCATCGCGAAGGACCCGGAGTTCCGCCATGGACTGAAGCGATCTCGGTGGGTTGCGAGATTGCTTCAGTCCGCGAAAACAGGACGGGTCCCTGCTGAGGACGACGGTCGAAAACGCCACATATTGGGCACTTTTCGGAATGGCGGCGTCCTCCCAAATAGTCACGGACGGAGTCCGTCCACGGCTCGCAATGACGGTCGGGGTTTCTCTCGAACAGGCAGGGACGGAGTCCGTGATTGAACTCGCGCTGACGACGGGGGCGTCTTCGAAGAGGAACGACCGTTTGTCTGCGCGCGCGGAGGCGTCAGCGCGAGGAAGTCGGAGCATCGAGGGCGCCGCTCTGGTTGTAGTGCTGGCGGTGCACGCGATGATCGGTGCCCTTCATGCGAACCACCACGCACATCTCCATCAGCCGTGAGCGCAGCCGGTTCCCGATCCGCTCGACCAGAAATTCGCGATCGGAGGCGTCACCGCCCGCCTGGTCGAGACGGCGGATCTCGGAAGCGTCTTTGTCCTCGAAGTTCGTCGTGATGATCGAGGGCCGCTGGTGGACGTACCTCTGATTGAGGATGTAGAAAAGGGTGTCGTTCATCCAGTCGGTCATCTTCCAGGCCCCGAGGTCGTCGAGGACCAGGATATCGGTATTGATGATGGGGGCCAGGACCTCGGTCTCGGTCATGCGCACATCAGGGTTGTAAGACGACCGGATTTCCCGCATCAGTTCATGGAAGTCCCAGAACTGACCGCGCAGCTTCTTGGTCTCCGCCAGTTCTCTCAGGACTGCGACCGCAAGATGGGTCTTGCCGATGCCGTTCGAGCCGGTGAAGAGCAAGCCAAGACCGGCCGACACGCCGGTGTGAGGGAAACCCGCGGCGAAGCTCACCGCCTTCTCCCAGGCCGCCCGCATCTGCGGCGACGAGGCGCTTTCGAAGTTCGCCAGAGTGCACACGCGATAGCGGGCCGGAACGCGGAGACGCTCGAACACATCGGGACCCCTGGCGCCTGAGGCTCGACAGGCGCAGGTTCGGGCGAAGTCGCGGTCGTCCTTGACCACGATCTCGAAGCCCGTACCGCCGCAGATGGCGCAATCCGACATGGGGGTCAGGTTATCAATCCTGGGGAGCGGGCGTCGCAGCGATGGGC
>JAENWE010000409.1 GCA_016650185.1 Vicinamibacteria bacterium
AGGGCCCCCTCCCATGTCACCCCGACTCGCTCCGGACCGCCCCGTTCCAGGGCGTAACTCTTCGATGGCATGAAGCTCCTCTCGATTTCGTGGAAGCATAGCCAAACTTCGTGGGCGTCGCCGCCCGAGGCCGTCAGGGCAGGCAGAGGCGGAGCATTCGGTGGGAAATGCAATCGCCTATCATCCGCGCGACGACCGCGTACCACCAAGCGGGCTTTCCGTTTTTCATCGTGAGGTCTCTCAATGAACGTGTTGGCGATTGTCGTCCTCCTCTTTGCGGCCGCGCTTCCCGGGGAGGCCCAAGAAGGCGATCCGCGGGTTGAATACGAAGCGTCATTCGAGAACGCTGTCCATCACGAAGCGAGAATCTCAGTGACCTATCGCGCGATCGGCTCGGCGCCGCTCGAACTTCGGATGGCGCGCTCGTCGCCCGGGCGCTATGCGATCCACGAATTCGCGAAGAACGTCTATGACGTCTCCGCCGTGGACGGCGCTGGAAAACCTCTCAAGGTCTCCCGCGTCGATCCCTACTCGTGGCGATTTGCGGGCCACGACGGCACGGTCAAAGCGACCTACACCCTCTTTGCCGATAGGGCCGACGGGACCTATTCGCAAATCGACGAAACTCACGCCCACCTCAACATGCCCGCGACTTTCATGTGGGCGAGGGGCTTTGACCGCCGCCCGATAAAGGTGACCTTCCGAACCGGGGAACGCTCCTGGAAAGTGGCGACCCAACTGCCGCCGGCCGACGAAGCGATGACCTTCCATGCGCCGGACCTCCAGTATTTTATGGACAGTCCGACCGAGCTGAGCGACTTCGCCATCCGCGAATGGCGCCTGGGCGATCAGACGGTGCGCCTGGCCGCGCATCACGCGGGGATCGAGGAGGATATGGACCAATACGTGGAGAGGGCGAAGAAGGTCATCGACCAGCACGTCCAGGTGTTTGGCGAGGCTCCGAAGTTCGACTTCGGTGTCTACACGTTCATCGCCGATTATCTGCCCCAGGTGAGCGGCGACGGGATGGAGCACCGCAACTCCACGGTGATCAGCGAAAGCGAGGGGCTGTATGAAGCCGATTTCGAGCAGCTCGGAACGCTGAGTCACGAGTTCTTTCACGCCTGGAACGTGGAACGGCTGCGCCCGGTCGAGCTCGAGCCATTTGATTTCACCCGGGCCAACCCAACCCCCAGCCTTTGGTTCGCGGAAGGGTTCACCTCCTACTACGGACCGCTCCTGGTCCGGCGCGCGGGGGAGTCTTCGATCAAGGAACATCTGGAAGGACTGAGCGGCCTTCTGAACACGGTGGTCAGGGGCACGGGGCGCCGTTTCGCGTCGCCTCAGGAAATGAGCCTGCGCGCGCCTTTTGTGGATGCCGCGACGGCCATCGACCCGACCAATTTCGCCAACACCTTCGTGTCGTATTACCCCTACGGCGCCACCGTCGCGCTGGCGCTCGACCTGACCCTGCGTCAGAAGTTCGAGCACGTCACTCTTGACAACTTCATGCGGCGCCTGTGGCTCACCCACGGGAAGACGGAAAAGCCGTACACGCCTCAGGACCTCGTGCAGGGCCTCGCTTTCGTGACCGGCGACGCCAAGTTCGCAGCCGAGTTCTTCGCCCGGTCGGTCGAAGGGAGCGAACTTCCTGAGTTCGGTCCTTTGCTCGAAGCGGCGGGGCTCAAACTTCGGCTGAAGAATGCCGGCAAGGCGTCTTTTGGCCGCGTCGCCTGGCAACGAGACGGTAAGAGCGTGATCATCAGGGGAGCGGTCCAGATAGGCGAGCCCCTCTATCTGGCGGGGCTCGATCGTGGAGACGAGATACTCGCCCTTGGACGCTTCGCTATTGACGACGAGGAGGATGTGAGGAAGGCCCTGCGGCGTCACCAGCCAGGCGACAAGATGACGGTTCGCTTTCTCCGTCGCGGCCAGGAACGAGTCGTCGAGGCAGTTCTCGATGAAGATGCAACCCTCGAGATTGTGCGGCTGGAGAACGCCGACGGCGCCCCTTCCGATTCGCAACTCGCCTTTCGTTCGGCCTGGCTTGGGAGCGACACGCCGAAAGACCCAAAGAACTGACGAGAACCGTCATCGTGATCGATCCCAAAGGTTCGTCACGGACTGAAGAGATCTTGCCAACGGACGATCTAAACTGAGCCTAGCATCGCGCCGATCTTGGCCCCCCGCATTCGGCACAGGAGCAACGCGGCGACCACCAACGCCAATCCGACGGTCACCCAGGCCACCAGTGAACCCTCGAACGACATGGGGTCCACCGGGTGTGACACGGCCGCTGGAACGATGCCGGTCGTGTTGTTCACGGAGGCGTGCATCAGCATCACGAGCAGTAGACTACCCTCGGTCTTCCAGTAGAGCCAGGACATTGCCACGGACAGCGCGGTCACGTGCAGCAGGTAGATCGGGAACGACTGGCCTTCGCTTCCACTGCCCTGAAGGAAAAACAGCGGCAGGTGCCAGAGCGCCCAGATGACGCCGAGGAGAACGCTTGCGCTGCTGAGGCCCAGATGCGTCGCGAGGCGTGGGAGCGCATATCCCCGCCATCCCAGCTCCTCGCCAGTCTGCGCCCAGGTCGAAACCAGTATCGCGCCGAGCATCAGGGGCAACGGAGTGTCGCCGAGGTCGGCCACGCGCCCATGGCCAGTCGGTGTATCAGGGCGGCGAGCAGCTTGGCGGCTGCCATATAGCCCATCGCGAACAGATATAGGCGAGCGCCTACCCGCCACCGGCCGATGCGCGCCAGCAGTCGCGAAACCCCGACGTGACCTTCGCCGTACGCCGTGAGGGCCAGCGCCACGAACGCCGGCGCAAAGACGCCCAACAGGAAGACCGGACCACCAATGCCGAAAAACCCGGCGTCGC
>JAENWE010000410.1 GCA_016650185.1 Vicinamibacteria bacterium
CGTGGAGCAGGCGAATGAGTTCCTTCGCCTGGACCGCGGGATCACCCGCGATCAGTTTCACCGGGGGTCGCTCGGCCGGCAAAGCCAAAGTGCGCCGCTCCGTTTTCGCGGCCAGAGCCTCCGCGCCGAGCCCCAAGGCGGCCGCGTCGATCATGCCCATCGTTTTCTTCTTCGCCGCCATAATGCCCTTGAGCCCGGCATAGCGCGGAGTGTTGAGGCCCTTCTGCGTGCTGATGACGGCAGGCAGGGTCGCATCCCACACCTCGATACCGCCTTCAACTTCGCGTTCCACGACCGCGGCCGTCCCCTCGATGTCCAATTTGATGGCCATCGAAACGGTGGGCAGATCGAGGGCGCCGGCCAGAAGGCCCGGGGTCTGAGAGTCGTCCTCCCCAACCCCTTGATGTCCGCACAGGATGAGATCGGCGCCACCCAGATGTTTGATCGCGGCGGCCAGGACGGTAGCACGGCCAGCCGCATCGAGACCCTCGAACGCGGGATCCCAGATCTGATGAGCTGAGTCGGCGCCCATGGCCAGGCCGGTTCGAAGTCCGGCAACCACGCGCTCGGGACCAATCGAAATCAAGACGACTTCGCCGGTGAGCTTCTCGCGCAGCCTCAATCCCTCCTCGATCGCGATCTCGTCATACGGAGAGATGATCCAGGTAAGGTCATTCT
Source organism: Vicinamibacteria bacterium (assembly GCA_016650185.1). Lineage (GTDB taxonomy): Bacteria > Acidobacteriota > Vicinamibacteria > Fen-336 > JAGNNV01 > JAGNNV01. The sequence goes on from JAENWE010000410.1 coordinate 679, forward strand.
GGACGATGTGTTTCCCGTCCTCCGCGACCTTCAGGCGGGAGGCGGTGTCGGGCACCACCTTCAAGCAAACCACGATCTTCATAACGCACCCTCTTTGGACTGGTTGGGGCGACCGCCGCTTTCAGACGTCCGCGGCAAGGCGCTCAAGAGCAAGAATAGAGCTTCGAAAGGGCGAATGCGTTCAGGCGACGTAGCGCTTGAACACGAGGGCTCCGTTGGTCCCGCCGAAACCGAAGGAATTCGAAAGGGCGTATTCGATGGCCAGGGGCCGGGCTCCTTCGCGGGCCGCGTCAATGTCGCACTCCGCATCCTGGTCGTCGATGTTGATCGTGGGCGGGACCTTCTGATCCCTGATGGCGAGTGCGGTGATCGAGGCTTCGACCCCTCCGGCCGCACCCAGGAGATGGCCGGTCATCGATTTGGTGGAGCCCACCACGACCTTCTCCAGGTGGTCGCCGAACACCGTCTTCAGAGCGGCCACTTCGATCCGGTCGCCCACCGGGGTGGAGGTTCCATGGGCGTTGACGTAGGCCACCTGATCCGGCCGGATTCCCGCATCCTTGAGGGCTTTGGCCATCACCCGCGCAGCGCCGTCGCCGTCTTCGCAAGGTGCCGTGATGTGATGAGCGTCCGAGGTCATGCCATAGCCCACGATCTCGCAGTAGATCTTGGCTCCACGCGCCGCGGCGCGGCTCAATTCCTCGAGGATGAGAATCCCCGCCCCTTCGCCGATTACGAAACCATCCCGGTCCTTGTCAAAGGGCCGCGACGCCTTTTGCGGCTCGTCATTGCGGGTGGATAGAGCGCGCATCGCATTGAACCCGCCGACCCCCAACCCGGTAATCGCGGCCTCGCTGCCGCCGGCGATCATGACGTCCGCTTCTCCGCGCTGGATCAGGCGGTACGAATCGCCCAGGGCATGCGCGCTCGAGGTGCAGGCCGTGGCCGTCGCCGATGAGGGACCGCGCGCTCCGGTGCGAATCGAGACCCATCCGGACGCCAGATTGATGATGGCGGAGGGAATGAAGAACGGGGAGATACGACGGGGACCACCGTTGATCATCTCCGTGTGTTCACGCTCGATGGTCGCGAAGCCGCCAATGCCGCTTCCGATGAACACACCCACCCTCTCCGATTCCTCACGGGTGAAGGCGAGAGCCGAATCCTTGATCGCGTACTCGCTGGCCGCGACGCCCAGTTGGATGAACCGATCCATCTTGCGCGCCTCCTTGCGGTCGGAGAAAACGAGTGGATCAAAGTCCTTGACTTCGCACGCGAACTGGGTCGTGTGTCGGGAACAGTCGAACAGAGTGATGGGCCCCGCACCAGACCGGCCCTCGAGCAGGCCCTCCCACGTCGCCTCCGCGCCCATTCCCAGGGGCGAAACCACGCCGAGGCCAGTGACGACGACTCTTTTCATCTGCTTGACGGAGGGAACGCCCTTGCCTGAGGCCAGGCAGGAAGGACTACTTCTTGGCGTGCTTCGTGATGTAGTCGACGGCGCTCTGAACGTTACCGATCTTTTCGGCATCCTCGTCCGGGATCTCGATCTTGAATTCCTCCTCGAGGGCCATGACGAGTTCCACGATGTCGAGGCTGTCGGCGCCGAGATCGTCAACGAATTTGGCTTCCGACTTCACCGCATCTTCCTCGACCGAGAGTTGCTCGACAATGATCTTTTTGACGCGGGCTTCAAGCGATTCCATTTTTTTCCTCTTGGTTTTCTACTATATCCAGAAGCCTCGGAGTCCACGACCCCAATGGCTTCGGTCCTAACGATCGCACAGCGACTTCGTTCTATGGAAACTGGGGACGGGCCGCTCAGTTCGGCGCTCAGACCGAGCGTGCCGGTGATTCTACATATGGAAGCCGCCATCCACCGAGATGGTCTGCCCGGTAATGTAAGCCGAGACGTCCGAGGCGAGATAGACGACCAGAGCGGCAACGTCTCTGGGCTGCCCGGTTCGCCCGAGGGGAACGCTCGCCAGAAGGGCCTGCTTCGCCGCCTCCGGCATGGCGCTGGTCATGTCGGTGTCGATGAAGCCGGGCGTCACCACGTTCACCCGAATCCCTCGTGAAGCGACTTCCCGGGCTACCGATTTGCTGAAGCCGATGAGACCGGCCTTGGCGGCGGCGTAGTTCGCCTGCCCGCCGTTTCCGGTCAGGCCCACCACCGAGCCGATGTTGACGATCGAGCCGGCGCGCTGCTTGAGCATGGTCTTCATCACCGCCTGGGTTGAGATGAAGACGCTGGTCAGATTGGTGGCGATCACATCGTCCCACTCGGCGGGCTTCATGCGAAGCAGCAGGTTATCCCGGGTGATGCCGGCATTGTTGACCAGAACATCGATGCGTCCGTGAGCCTCGATAACCGAGGAGATCAGGGCCTCGATCGACTCCCGCGAGGCCACATCGACCACGTGCGCGTGCGCCTGACCACCCGCCGCCCGGATTTCGGCCACCAATTCGACGAGCCTGGCCAGATCCCTGGCTGCGCAGATAACCGTTGCCCCGGCGGCGGCGAGGGCGGTCGCAATCCCACGACCGATGCCGCGGGACGCTCCAGTCACCAGGGCGACTTTTCCGTCTGATCTGAGGTTCAAAACGCTAGGTTCTCCGCGGTTGTGTTTGAGGCCAAGAGGCGGCTTTCGCGTCATGAAAGCAAAGAGCTTTCAGGTCGTCGTCGAGTCGGACTTCGCAATGGAGCGCAGGCTGAGTGTTCTCGGTGAGTTTGAGATCCTCGTCGGAACCGTCAAAGCAAAGACTCGAGAAGGGCGATCCAATCGCCACATCGGATTCATCGAAAACCGCACGTGCCTCGGAACACGCGTCGGCCAGAGACCGCCCCATGCCCACGGCCCGGGAGCCTTGGCCTGGAAAGAGGAACCCGGTTTTCACGAAACCACCGTCTCAGTCGGCTCAGACAGCCGCGACAGCCGGGCGACCTCCACGGTGATCTTCGAATTGATCCCGCTCTTGGAGAACTCCCCCGCCATGCGGATCCCCTCGCAGATGGCCATCTCATCGGACTTGCCATGGCCGATGACGCAGCAGCCCTTGATCCCCAGAAGGGGCGCGCCGCCAACTTCGCGCGGATCGATGCGTCTCTTCAGGGCCTCGAAGGCGCCGCTCGCCAGCAAAGCGCCCACCATGGCCAGAGGGCGCTTCCGGATCTCTTCTTTCAGCATGAACACGATGGAACTGGCGAGGGTCTCGCTGGACTTCAGGATGGCGTTGCCGGTGAATCCATCCATCACCACCACATCGGCCTCGCCGTTGAAGATCTCGTGACCTTCCACGTTGCCAATGAAGTTGAGATGCGAATCCTTCAAGGCGGCGTGGACTTCGCGAGTCAAATCCGTCCCCTTCGACTCCTCTTCGCCCATCGACATCAGACCTACGCGAGGGGTGGCGATCTTCAGAACCTCCTCCGCATAAAGACTTCCCATGACCGCGAATTCCTCGAGGTGGCGAACCTTGCAGGTCGCGTTCGCGCCCACATCGAGCAGAACGGTCTTGCCCTTGATGTTCGGAACCACGGCGGTCAGAGCCGGACGGTCGATTTCGGTCAGGGTCCCGAGCCTCGTCTTGGCGATGGTCCAGCAGGCCGCGGTGTTCCCCGCGGAGAAGAAGGCATCGGCCTCGCCTCGTTCCACGATTTCGATGCCAATCAGAATCGAGGAACGCTTCTTGAGCGTGGGTCGACCGACCTTCTCCGCCATGCCGACTTCTTCCGGGGCGTCGACCACGGAAACCACGAGGCCCGAGAGGTCGGCCTTGGTCAGCTCGGATCTGACCGCGGCTTCGCGGCCAACCAGGGTCAGGGACACGCCGTATCGGCGGGCCGCTGAGACGGAGCCCGCCACCGCGACGCTGACGCCGAAGTCGCCGCCCATGGCGTCCACGGCTACGCGGACGCCCGTCAAAGATCGGCTCATGCTGTTGGAGATTACAGCCGGAAACCCGGCGGCAGGGGGGTTCTAGGCGAGGTTACGCGGCGTTCTTCGCGGCGACGACCTGCTTGCCCTTGTAGTACCCGCAGCTCGCGCAAACGCGGTGCGGCATGGTCGCGGCCCCGCAGTGCGAGCACTTGCTGAGGCTCGGCGTTTCCAGAAAATCGTGAGCGCGCCGCATGTTGCGGCGGCTCTTGGAGTGGCGTCGTTTTGGATTAGGCATGGGTTCTAGTGAGGCGCATTCTACCGTGCGTTCTTTCCCGATGCACGCTCAACGGTTCCGAGGAGGGCGATGGAGGAGAACGGGGATTCACTTTTGGCCGGGGCCGGGCAGGCGCACGCGGGTAGATTCCGGTCGGCCCCGCAGGTCGGGCAGACCCCTTTGCAGTCCTCGCGGCAAAGCCGTTTCATGGGCTGGGCCAGGAGTACATGTTCCCGGACCACCGCTCCGAGGTCGATCACATCGCCTTTGTAGAACGTGACAACGAGATCGCGATCCTGAAGTTCGGCCCCCTCCTCGTCGTCGTATTCGGACAAGGCCTCGGACTCGGGCAGAAAGAAAAGATCCAGTTCCTGGTCCACGAGCAGGGGCGTCTCGGCCAGGCATCGGGCGCAGGGGCCGGACGTGTTGAGGTGGAGGTGTCCGCGGACATGCACACTGCCCGCGTCGGCGCGCTCGACATGGGCCCTGAAGCTGCCGTTATCGGCGATCGACAGCTCTTCCGCGGCCAGGGCCAGGACGTCGCGGTTAACGACCTCGTCGACCTCAAGTCCCTCAGTCGGAATCTTCGAAATGGAGACTTGGAGCATGATGGAAGCGGATTTTACTCGACCGTCATCGCTTTGCCCCATTCGGGTCCTCCTCGCGCGGAGCGGGCAGCGGCTCAGCGCTCTCCAGAAGAAAGGCGAGGCGAAGGCCGGGGGTCAGGGTGGCCTGGAGCAGGAGGCGAGTGGTCTCGTTGTAGGAGCCGATCCCCGATCGAACTCCCTGCGCCTTCAGATACGCATCGTTGGCGCCCTCGCTGATGGCCCCGGCCACCCCTTCGTGACTTTTCCAGAATGCCGATTCCCTGGTGAAGTCCTCTCGGACCCTCCGCGGCAAAGCCGCCCAGACGGTCTTCCTCTCCTCGCCGTCCACTCGCGCGAGTTCCCGGTCGAACCCCGCGAAGAGCCCGAGGGTCCCCGAATAGAAGACCATCGGATCCGGCGACTCCAGGCAAGTGAGCAGACCGATGACCATGGCCTCGTTTTCTCGGGCGAATCCCCGCTGATGCGCCCCCTCATGGGCAGCGACTCGTGGCCAGAGCGTACGGGGCATCTGAGCGTTGATCTGGGCCTCGCCCGTCCACGGAAGGTAGTAGCCCGACAATTGCAGGCGACTCAGGGCAAACGAGACTCGCGACAGCTTGGCCGGACCGAATGCCACCGTTCGCACGGGTGTTGCGTCAATCGCAACGGGTAGTCGAGCCACGCCGGCTCTGAGTCCGGAGTTGATCCGGGCCATCAGGATCGCTTCGGACCCCTCGAACGAGACTGATCCTTCGGACGCTAGAGCCAGAAGTCGGGCGGAGCGCTCGGTCAGCTCAACCAGTCGCTCGCTCATCGGAGCGCCCTCCGAAACAGAGTCCCACGGGGCCAGGCGAGGGCCAAGCCCAGGATAGCGGTAGGCAAGACCCCAGCTCAGGTAGAAGCCGAAGACCAGAAGGCCGAGAGCGAACCCAATCCCAGAGAGAGCGCGCCATCTCCAGCGAAGGAGCGCCGCCCCGGCAGTGCCGATCAGGACGAGCGCCCCGACCTCGCCCTCGGTGCGCACCCAGGCTCCCGAAATCCGCTGAGCGATGAACGCGAACCACGGATAGAAGGCACGCCGATGCCACTCGACCACCGCGGGCGCCTCGGCCAGAAGGCGGCCCAAAACCGTCATCCCAACTCCCATCAGCAGCCAAGCGCCGTGACCGAGCGCAGTCCTCCTGGGCGGGGACAGACCCGGCGCCACCTAATCGAGCCTCAGAGCTTCGATTCGTACCCGATACAACGGCAGATCCGGGTCGATGGAGTGGACCTCCCGGCTGACCAGCCCGGCCAGCGTGCTGGGATCAGTGTGCCCGCTCTTGATGTCGAGGTACTGCGCGGTTGAGAACCAGTCTTCCGCGATGTTCAGGCCGGGCAAACGGTTCCAGAGAAGGACGAGGCGTTCCGCGTCGGCATAGGGCAGCGGGCGGACCAGCAGGGCGTTGACCACGGTGAAGATGGCGGTGCTGTCGCCGATGCCGATGGCGATCGAGACCAAGGCCGCGAACGCGAATCCCGGACTTCTCGCAAGTCCCCGGAGCGCGTAGCGCAGATCCTGAAAGAGGACAGTTGTCAACGTCCCGCCAACGGTCATCGGGACCGACCTCGGCAAGTGATTCGCACCCATCGATCTCTTCAGGCCAGGGATTCCGAGAACTGAGTGTCCTCTGGAGTATCCGTCTCACTCTCGAATTCCAGCCGGTAGCCGTCCGGATCATTCAGGGAGGTCACCCACATCCCGTTACCCACGAAGGGCGTCGAAGCGTCGACCTTGCGGCCCCTGACTTCGCGGAAGAACGCGAGCGCGTCTTCGCAGATAAAACACACCGTCACCCCTACCCCCTTTCCACCCGGCCTCCAGGCGTCTCGCCCCTCGGACGGGAACTCCTGAAGCATGAG
>JAENWE010000411.1 GCA_016650185.1 Vicinamibacteria bacterium
AACCCAGACACGCGGGCGTGACGATCACATCCGCGAGCGGGTAGGCAAGGCGCGCAAACAGAGGCACGGCGGCGGCATCGTCGTCGTTGACGACGATCGAAACCGCTCCGCTCAGCCGACCCACTCGGGCCGCGTGAACGCTGGTTCCAATAATCGCCTCGGGCCGCTCCCGAAAAGCCAGCCGCAGCAGGCGCGCCTCCCGGGTCATCAGTTCGATGATGGCCCCCAGACGTCCGCGCCGACGCTCTCCCAGCGTGCTGGCCCTGATGCCGAATCGCTCCAGGAGGCCCAGAGTCACGTCCTTATTGCGAGCGAATACCTGGGACGAATACCCCTCACTCTTCAGACGCTCGATAACCGGCCGGAACAGGAGCGCCTGGACCGGGTGGTTGATGTCGAAGAACAGGGAGCCCGAGGGCCGCCCCCTACCGCCCATTCACCACCTCGCAGAACCACAGTTCCAGACAGAGCAAGGCCCAGAGCCGATAGCCATGCACTTCGCGGCCGGACGCGTGATCGGAGATCAGTCGCTCGACCTGAATGGGATCGAAAAGCCCGCGGTCGCGGGCGCGACGCGACAGGAGGGTTTCCCGGGCCATCGGCTGCAGTTCACCCGCGAACCAATCATTGATCGGTATTCCGAACCCCATCTTGGGTCGATCGATGACCGAGGCCGGAAGGTATTTCCGGGCCAGAGTCTTGAGGACAAGCTTCCCTTCGGTGCGGCCGGTCATGATGGTCTGGGGCAATCGCAGCGCCCATTCCACGAGTTCATGATCGAGAAGAGGAGAACGCCCTTCCAGCGAATTCGCCATGGTGGCTATGTCGACCTTGGTCAGAATGTCCCCGGGCAGGTACGTCATAGCATCACTGTACTGAAGCAATCGGATGCCCAGCGGTTCGCCGGACTCCCTCATGAATTCATACATCCAGTCAAATGAGTCTCTGGCGTTGACCTCGTTCCGCATCTCATCCGAATAGATGAAGCACTTCTGCTCCGGCGAGAAGTAGGACATCAGCCTCGCGTAGGCTTCTCGAGGATCGTGGCCGGCCCCGGCGAACGCGCGTCGAGCGCGGAGGGGCAGGACGCGCCAGTGAGAGAGCGCTCGCGCCACCGGAGCCAGCGGCATCAGGAACCTCGCCAGCTTGAAGTACTGAAGAGCGCGATAGCGGTCGTACCCGGCGAAGAACTCATCCCCGCCGTCGCCGTTCAAAGCGACGGTGACATGTTCGCGTGTGAGCTTGGCCAGATAGTAGGAGGGCAGGGCCGACGAGTCCGCGTAGGGCTCGCCGTAGTGCCGGACGAGTTTGGGCAGAACCTCCGCAGCGTTCGACTTCACCACGAACTCATGGTGGTCCGTCCCGTACCGCTCCGCCACCGCGCGAGCATGCGGGAGTTCATTGAACCCGCTCTCCTCGAAGCCAATGGAAAACGTCTTCACCTGGGTGAACTCGGACATGAGGGCCACGATCAACGACGAGTCCACGCCGCCGGACAGAAAGGCGCCGAGAGGAACTTCACTCATCAGACGCTTCCTCACCGACTCTTTCAGTCGTCGTTCGGTTTCCGCCACCGCGTCGTCAAGGGAAAGATCGAGGCGGGGAGTGCAACTCGGCTGCCAGTAGCGTGTGGTTCTGGCGGCCCCACCTTCGAACACGAGGACATGGGCGGGCTCGAGTTTGCGAATGGCCTTGAACCCGGAGGAGGGCGTGGGGACGTACTGGTAGGTCAGGTAGTCGTGGATGGCCATACGGTCCACATCCCGCGAAACGCGCGGGTCGGCCAGTACCGCCGAGAATTCGCTTCCAAAGGTCAGGCGACCGGCAGCCTCCGCGTAAAGGAGAGGCTTCTTGCCAAGACGGTCTCGCCCCAGGAGGAGCCGCTGTCGATCCTCGTCCCAGATCGCGAATGCGAACATGCCGGACAGATGCTTCGGCACATCGTCGCCCCATTGTTCGTAGCCATGCACGAGGGTCTCCACGTCCGAATGCGTTTTGAAGCGATGCCCCAACGACTCGAGTTCCCGCCGGAGATCGAGGTAGTTGTAGATCTCTCCGTTGGCCATGACATGAATCCGGCCGGTCTCGTTGGAGATGGGCTGACCACCCCCTGCCACATCGATGATCGACAATCGGCGAAAGGAAAATCCCGCTCGGCCGAAGACTTCGACCCGGCCATCATCGGGCCCGCGGTGGGCGATGCGCTGACCCATCCGTTCCAGAAGCTCACGCGATGGCGACCCCTCCGCTTCGACAACCCCCGAAATTCCGCACATGGAAGGGCAAGGTTATAGGTTCCCTCGGCGCTCCGGTGATCCGGGCATTTCTCCGCGGCCGCGCCGGCCAGGGAGCCAAGCAATCGGCCGGGCGTCGCTACCCGAACATGAGCGCGAATCCAACCTTGATCATCACCACGATCGCCCAGGGGATGCCGATCCCCCAAAGGCCGCTGCTGAGTCCTCGTCTGCCCGCGACCGCGAAGCCGGTGGCCAGCAGAAAGACCACCCACAAAGAGAAAAGGTCGAAGCTGCCGAGCAGGCTCCAAAGCCAGCGGGGCAGGTCGCTTTGCTGAAAGAAGATCGTCGGGTTGGCCTGGATCACCGAATTGGGGTCGATGTTCCAATCCTCCTTGAGCCAGAACACCGAAAGCATGATCGGCGTCTGAACGAGTCCAACGGCCGCGAATGTCCAGACCACGGCGGCGAGCGATTGAAGGAACGAAACCTCGGCGGCCAGGAAAAACCGGAAAATGAACATCAGGATTCCCGCCACCACCAGATCCAAGACCGCGGGGGCTATGAACGGGGCGACCCGTCCCCAGCTCATCATGAACTTTGCTTGACCGTCGATCATGGCCTTCACTTGCTCGGCCGGCATCTGCTGGATCCGCGGGTTTTGCTCCATTTGCTGGCGCATGAACTCCCGGGCATCCACCTTCTGCAGCCAGATGCTCGTGAACAGGACGCCCAATCCGATCTGGAGGACGAGCGCCATCAGGATTCGCGGCCTGGTGAAGATTTTTGCGAATGTCTCCGCGGGCTCGAAGTAGAGGTTGAACAGGTTTCCGAAGAACGAACCCGAATCGGGAGGGGGAGCGGCAGGGTCGAGAGTTTCAGTCATGGGGGTTTCTCCTCCCCCCGAATTTACTCGTACCGGAGGGCGTCGATGGGGTCGAGTCGTGCCGCCTTCGCCGCCGGCCATATGCCAAAGAACAATCCGACGGCCAGGGACGACATGAAGGCGGCGGCCACCCAGCGAGGCTGGAAGGCGGCCGGGAAGGGCGAAATCGCGTTCACCACGGCGGCGAAACCGCCTCCGATGATGATCCCGAGCAGGCCTCCGACCCCGGTCAGAGTCATGGCCTCGGTGAGGAACTGGAAGAGGATGTCGCGCCGTTTGGCCCCCAGCGCCTTTCGAATGCCGATCTCTCTGGTTCGCTCGGTCACGGAAACCAGCATGATGTTCATGACCCCGACCCCGCCCACCACGAGGCCAATGGAGGAAATCGCGATCATGACCAGATAGATGCCCCCCGTGACCTGGTTGTAGAGGTCGGTGATGGCATCCTGAGTGAAGACGGCGAAGTTGTCCTTGGAGAAGAAACGGAGCCGCCGCTTTCGACGCAGAAGTTCGCGGATCTGTTCCTCGGCCTGGGCCAGACGATCCGGTGACACGGCCTTGACGTCGGCCGCGTAGCCCTGGAGTCCCATGAAGTTGGCGGAGGGCAGGCTCTTGATCGGGACGAAGACGAAGTTGTCGCGGCTGATGAAGAGAAACTTCCCCTGTCGCTCGGTGACGCCAATAACCCGGAACTTCCTGCCGTCGATGGACAGCTCTTTGTCGAGAGGGTCCACTCCGGGAAAGACCACGTCCACTATGTCGGGCCCGATCACGCACACCGCGGCCGCGCGAGAGGTTTCGCTCTCGTTGAAGAATCGGCCCCGGTTGACGAATACGTCATGCACGCCCTCATAGTCCGGCGTGGTCCCGAACACCTGGGCCGCGTTGATCCGGAACTCCTTGTACTTGATGAGATCGGCGCGAACGAATTCGAGCGGGCTGATCTGGTCCACGTACGGCAGCTCCCGGATGGCCTTGACCTCCTCGTCGCTTAGGAGCTTCCGCCGCCGCCGTTCTTCGGAGGACACGTTCTCGCCCGGTTGGAAAGGCCGCACGAGCAGGAAGGACGAGCCAAGCTTGTCGAGTTGCGACGAGAGGGACTTGTTCAGGCCCGCGATAATCGAAGACACCACCGAAACGGTCATGATGCCCATGACCACCCCCAGAATGGTGAGGGACGCGCGCATCTTGTAGGCCGCGAGCGAGGAGAGGCCCATCTTGATGGCCTCCCAGAATCCCACCAGCGCCACGCGCGCCGAGCCGCCAGCAAGGGCCATGTCTATTCGCTCCTCAAGGCGACCACGGGGTCGAGGGCGGCGGCGCGGGAGGCGGGATAGATGCCCGCCACCAGACCCACCACGGTCGAGGACAAAACCGCGACCACGACCGCCCAGAGCTGAACCGGTGCGGTGAATTCGTCGCCCACGATCCCCGTCATCAGTCTGCCGACCGCGAACGAGAAGAGAGCGGCGGCCAGGACCCCCAGGATGCCGCCCATCCCGGTGAGGAGAACCGACTCCACCACAAACTGTCTTTGAATGTCGCGACGCCTCGCTCCCAGGGCCTTACGCACCCCGATCTCCTTGACGCGTTCGGTGACGGAGACCAGCATGATGTTCATCACCACCACCCCCCCGACCAGCAGGCTGATGAGAGTGACCACGATGGTGACCACATAGATCCCCTGAGTGGCGCTGTTCCACAACTCCATGACGCTTTCGCCGGTTTCGATGCTGAAGTCGTCGGGATCGTCGTAGGCCAGGTGGCGACGGTTCCGAAGAACCAGTCTCGCCTGATCCTGGGCCTTCTCAAATACGTCCATGGACTGGGCCTCGGCCTGAATGGTGACCGACCGACGCGAGCCGAAGACCTTCCGAAACGCGGTGATGGGCGTCCAGACGAAGTTGTCCTGACTCTGGCCGAAGACTTTGCCCTTGCGCTCTCCCACCCCCACGATACGGAGGCGGTTTCCGTCGATGATGATTTCCTTCCCGATCGGCTCGGCGTTCGCGAAGAAAGCGTCCATCAGGTCGGCGCCGATGACCGCGACCGGCCGGGCCGAATCGATGTCGTCGTCAATCAGGTGCCGCCCCACGATGAGGTCGCGAACCGATCCGATGCGGCTGAAGTTCTCGGTCACGCCCATGACCTGAACGCTCTCCTGCTTTATCGATCCGTGCTTCACCGTCCGGTTGGTGGCCTGAATGCCTCCGACCTCCGCGCAAAGGGTGCAGGCCTGTTTGACCAGTTCGACATCACGCAGGACCAGGTCCTTTCGTTTGTTGAACTCACGGAACTGGTCGAACCCAACGATGATGTCCGGAAACTTCTGGACCGTGAAGCTTTTGGTGCCCAGGGCCAGGACCTTGTCCGCCATGTAGCGGTCCAGACCATCGGTGATGGCGACCACCGCGATGACGGAGGCGATTCCGATCACCACCCCCAGGATGGTGAGGAGGGACCTCAGCTTGTTGGCCTTGACCGAAGCCATGGCAATCGCGATTGCTTCATGAAAGGGCATCAGCGCGCTCGTGCGATCACCGAGGGGGAGCGGCGGCTCCCGAAGGCTTGATCTCGTCGCTCGCGATTTGGCCGTCCCTGATGGTGATGACCCGATGCGCATGCTCGGCGATGTCGCGCTCATGGGTCACGAGAATGATGGTGTTGCCGGCCTGATGGAGGCGCTCGAAGAGTCGCATGATCTCTTCGCCGGTGGTGGAATCGAGGTTGCCGGTCGGTTCGTCGGCCAGGAGAATCGCCGGGCCCATCACCAGCGCCCGGGCGATGGCCACGCGCTGTCTCTGTCCGCCCGAAAGCTCATTCGGCTTGTGACCCATCCGGTCGCCCAACTCGACTCGATCGAGAGCCTCCCGGGCCCTTTCCATCCGTGCGCTCTTCGAGATACCGGCGTAGACGAGAGGAAGCTCGACGTTCTCCAGCGCGGAGGCGCGGGGCAGCAGATTGAAAGTCTGGAAGACGAAGCCGATGTCCTTGTTGCGAACCTCGGCGAGCGCATCATCCGTCATCTTGGAGACGAGCTGGTTCCGGAGGTAGTACTCGCCCTGCGAAGGCGTGTCGAGGCACCCGATGAGGTTCATCAGGGTTGACTTGCCCGAGCCCGACGGCCCCATGATCGCGAGGTATTCGTTGGGCTGAATCTCGAAGGAAACGCCGCGCAGGGCGTGGATCTTCTCGGTGCCCATCTCATAGGTGCGCCAGAGATCGACGCAGCGAATGATGGATGAGGCTTCGCTGGCCTCCGTCACTTGACTGCCTTGTTCTTGGACTGATCCTCGATTTTGAGCTGAGCCTGGTTCCGCAGAGTTCTCAGGGTTCGATACGAACCGATGATGATCTCTTGGCCGTCCTTGATGCCGTCCGTGATCTCGATGTCGGACTCGCCGATGATGCCGGTTTTGACCTGCGTGAAGACGGCCTTGCCGTCGGTGACGACGAAGACGCCCTCCTTCTCTTCGAGTTTGGCGGTGCGGGCGGGCGTGTTGCTCGCTTCCCCCGGAGCTGATTGACCGATGGCCGGATCGACCACGGCCCCGTCCTTGTCAAGCTGACGAACCACCACGGCCTGGATCGGCGCGGCTACCACGCCTTCCCGGCGGGCGGTGATGACGTCCGCGGTGGCGTTCAGGCCCGGGCGCAGCGACACCGGCGGATCCTTCAAGGTGACGGTGACCTTGAAATCCTTGGCCTGGTTCGAGTTGTTCACATTGGAGCCCGCATTGGCGGCGGCGCCGCGCGGAACCGCGGAGGAACCGATTTCGGTCACCTCGCCTTTGATGATGGTGCCTTCGTAGGCGTCCACCCGCACTTCGGCGG
>JAENWE010000412.1 GCA_016650185.1 Vicinamibacteria bacterium
TCGTCGATCACAACTTCGCGGCGCCCTCCAAGGACACCCCGAGAATCCAGGAAGTTCATCACCTGATGAATCACATCCTGTGCGAGCTGCTCGAAGCGCGACTACGGTGAAGGCGAAACCCCTCGATCTGACCCGGGTCAGGACGTATCCTCTGGCCTCTCGAGTCAGCAAAGTCAGCGTCGCCGACTTCGGACGGCCCCACGTTCGCGGCGCCCGTTTGTCGCGATTCGTCGACTCCCTGCCCAAGATCCTGGGCGCCGATCAACTCCGCGCCGTGGCGAGCCGCCTGGTTGAAGGGCGGAAGAAAAGGCGTCCCCTCATCTGGGGCATGGGCGCTCACGTCCTCAAGGTGGGCCTGGCCCCGGTGGTGATCGACCTCATGGAGCGCGGCTTCATCACCGCCATCGCCCTCAACGGCGCCGGCATCGTCCACGACTTCGAAACCGCGATCTCCGGTCAAACTTCCGAGGAAGTCGATGTGGTCCTGGGCAGCGGCCAGTTCGGAATGGCGCGGGAGACCGGGGAAGAGATCAACCGCGCCATCGTGGCCGGTGATCGTGACGGCCTCGGCCTCGGCGCCTCGGTCGGCCGGTACCTCGCGGGCCGTCGGGCCACGAAGTTCCGGCGTCTCTCGATTCTCGCCGCCGCCTGGAGGCTCGATATCCCGGCCACCGTTCACGTGGCCCTGGGCACCGACATCGTCCACATGCATCCCACTTGCGATCCCGCCGCGGTGGGTCGCGCGTCCCATCTCGACTTTCGGACCCTGGCGGGCCAAGTGGCGAAACTCGGTGGAGGAGGCGTGTATCTCAACATCGGCTCGGCCGTGCTCCTGCCGGAAGTCTTTCTGAAAGCGGTGACTCTGGCCCGCAACCTGGGCCACCCGATCAAGCACTTCACCACCGCCAACTTCGACTTCATTCAGGGATACCGGCCCAACATGAACGTGGTGAACCGTCCCACCAAGGGCGTCGGCCGCGGCTATGCGCTCACCGGCCACCACGAGATCATGATTCCGCTCCTGGCCGCGATCCTGGTGGAGGCGAGCACGACGTAGCCGCGGCTCAAGCGGGCTGCGGACGCGTGACCCCGTGACAGGATTTCGGATTTCGCCGGAATCGTCACTTGGCTGGGGGCGCCGGCGACGGGAGCGGCGTCCTGGAGTACATCCCCACCGGATGCCCAGTTGGATCGAGGACGAGGGCTATGGCTCCGATACCCTCCGGCAGGTTGAAGGGGAACCCGGGAGCGAGCGTCCCCCCCAGCTCCTTCGACTTCTTGCAGGTGGCCTGGATGTCGGTCACCTGAACATAGATCACGCCGTTAAACGGGCTGATCTTGCCCTCGGCAACTCGTAGAGTCCCGATGGCCTCGCCATGCGCGACGATCTCAACCGCCTGATCAGTTCCCTGCAACGGGGTGAAGTTCCAATCGAAGAGCTTGCCGTAGAACTCCTTCGACTGGGGCAGATTGGACGTGGTCACGTCGAACCAGGCGACGCGGCCGGGACCGACGTCCGCCGGAGGCGACTTGGCCAGACCAGCTTGGAGTTGTCCGGCCGCGAGGGCCAGGGTGACCGTCATCGCCAGAATTGCGTTTCGCATCGGTGCTCTCCCTTAAGAATCCATCTCGCACTGGATCAAGCGGCGAGCAAGCAGCGAGAAACGTCTGCTCGTCCGTTCCAATCGATTGTTGAACTGAGTCACTCGGTTCCCAAGAGCCTGTTGTTGACTGCATTGAACCTCGAGGGCCTGCAGCGAGACGCGGGGACCTTGCCGGTTCAAGTGCGTTGTGATGTGGCGTGTCAGCCAAAGAAGCACCGCATAGTAGCCCAGCAACACCTGCTTGTCGGGCAGGGCGGGCGATTCCGCCCAGAATGGATGCGGCCGAGAGACGTCCAGCAGAGACGACCTGCATTCGTCCGTCTGCGTCAAGGAAGAGCGACCACGTTGCTGGCGAGTGGTCCTCGAAGTACATCGCACGAATCACCAGAGATGTGGCGCGGCCGTCGTAGCTGCGACACGGCAGTGAGGAAGGGGTTCCGGATTGGGGAACGGCCGCGAGGACAGCTGCCATGGCAGCTATGAAGAGGGCAGACACTTCTTTCTCCTGCCTCGACTGCCGGCACACTGAATTGAGCGGCGAGGGCCCACGGCGAAATGCGAGGACCTCGCCCGCTCCAATTCTTTGTTCGGCGGCGCGCTGCCTATTTGAGGTAGCGGTCGATCTCCATTGCACCGTGAAAGACACCGAGGATGTGGATCTCCTCGTGGACGGTTTGGAGGTAAACGATTCGGTAGTGCCCCCAAAGCAAGATGCGGGTGTCCCGCCCAGACTGCGTTCGGAAAGCTTGGCCCAACCTTGGAAGCTGCTCGAGGATCTGAGCCCGAGCGTAGATCGACTCCACGACCTTGAATGCGGTTGCCGGCTTGTCGTGGGCGATGTAGTCGTGGATCTTGAGAAGCCACTGCTCTGCTTCTTGGGTCCAGACTATCTTCGCCAAGACTCGATCCGGCTTGCCATCTCGGAGTTGGAGATGGTGCGCCCAGCGTCGGAATCTGCAATGCCCCTGTCGACCATGGCGGCGAACGCCATCTCCCGAATGATCTCCTCGCTGGAGCTGTCTTCCGGCTGGTCTTCGATGAGTTTGATGAACTGCTCCTTGACTGTGCTCATGCCTCGATTCTATGCCTCAGGCGCCGCCGTGCTGGTCCCGCCAACTACGTCCGTCGAACACTGAATTGAGCGGCGAGGGCCCACGGTCCGTTCGCGTGGACCTCGTCGGTTCCAACGCATTGTTCTACGCCCCTTGCGAGGATGCCCGCCATTCGATCGACAGCTTCCTACCCTGTTGCGCGCAATCCCGAAGATACAGGTTGATCAAAGTCTGATAGGGAATGCCCGACGATTCCGAACTCTCCCTGAAGAACTGGATCGTCGGCTGATCAATGCGAAGGGTGATCTGCTTCTTCAACCGCCCTGCATACGGATTCTTCCGAGCCTTGGAGAAGTCATATTTCTTTCTCATCTGCTTAGCCTCTCTCGATACTGATTCTGCTCCGCCTTGATCGCCCGTCGCGCCGAGATGATTCGGATCACGCCCCCGACGCCTCGCACACAGTGGCACACTGCCAAAAGGCGCAGCCGGGCGCTCAGCCCGATCATCACGAAACGGTCCTCGCCGCTCGCCTCATCAGGATCCTCGATCTGCAGCGCCTGCTCGTCGTAGAAGACAGTGGAGGCCTCCTCGAACGACACGCGATGCTTCTCGAGATTCTGCTGGGCCTTTCGGGATCCCAGTCGAACGGGAGGTCGGGCACACCGACATTGTAGCTACTAAGCACCTACGCGCGAAATGCCCCCGGGTGCGTAGAACACTGCGTTGCGCCGCGAGGGCCTGCGGCAAAATGCGCGGAACTCGGCGGTTCCAACGCGTTGTTCGACGCCACGATTGTTTGGGCGACTGGTGCCACAGGCTGACGATAGCTTTGGGGGACACTGGATCCGGAACCCATGACGAAAGACCTGGGCATTGGATTGGGCGCCCGCGCGCAGGCCAGAGGTGAGGGTTGGGCCTGGTTCA
>JAENWE010000413.1 GCA_016650185.1 Vicinamibacteria bacterium
CCACCTGAAGCCGGTGGCGCGCAGCTCGATCTTCGCGTCGTCGCAGGCCTCCTTCGGGTACAGATCCTCCGGGCAGGCATACAGGGTGCACAGGCCGCACGAGCAGCACAAGGAAGCCCACGGGTTCCACTGGGAAGCGCCTGCGGAGGTGAAGCCGAGGCCGCGCATCACCTGGTGCGGTTCGACCGCGTAGCCAAGCAGGAAGCGCGGGCAGAACTCGGTGCAGTAGCGGCACTGGTCGCAGGCCGAGCGCCCGATCCGCGCCTGCGCTTCCTTCGGCCGCAGCTTGCGCTCGATCGCCTTGTGCTCGCGCGGCAGCACGATGGCGCCCGCATCGGTCTTGGTGATGGAGACGTCGAGCGATTCGCTGGTGCGGCCCATCATCATGCCGCCGATCTGCAGGACCGGACCTTCGCAGGTGGCGCCGCCCGCCGCGGCGATGAGTTCACGATAGCTCGTGCCGAGCGGGACCTCGAAGGTCGACGGATTCGCGACCGCCCCCGCGATGGTCACCATTTTGTGCGTGACCGGCCGGCCCTCGGCCGCGGCCGCGACCTGGACGAGCGTCTCCACGTTGCTGACCACCGCGCCGACCTGCAGGGGCAGGCCCTGCGGCGGGATCAGTTTGCCGGTCACCGCGAATACGAGGTCGTATTCGTCGCCCGCCGGGTAGTAGTCGCCGAGCAGATGGACACGCACCCGGCTGCCCGCACAAGCCTCTTGCGCCGCCGTGACCACCGCCTTCCTCTTCTCCTTGACCCCAAGCACGCCCTCGCGCGCCCCCACCGCGTCCATGACGAGTTCCATCCCACGGACGACATCGCGGGCGCGGTGCTCGATCACCGCGGCGTCTTTATGGAGCAGGGGCTCGCACTCGGCTCCGTTGCCGATCACGATGTCCGCCCTGGCCGCGAACTTCACGTGGGCGGGAAACCCGCCGCCGCCGGCGCCCACCACGCCCGCCTTCCGCGTCTGCTCGACAAGGGACATGAAGCCCGTACTCTATGCCGGACACTGGAGAGAACCCGTCGCCAGGGCCTGATCGAACTTCTCGAACGGCCACACTTCAATTCCGTCGTCGGTTTTCAGAACCCGATTTCCCCGATGGACGAGGATTCGACGCTTCAGGCCCGGCAACTCGGCGAAGGCCTGCAGACCGTTCGTCATGGATGACTGGAGAGGAGTTCGATCCGCATGGCGGGACGCTCGGCGGAGCCGCTCTGAACGGTGCGTGAACGCGCCGTTCATCCGCCGTTCAGGCGGCAATCGGCTATAACGGAGACTTGGAGACTGGCAAGTGCGTGTCCTGGTAGTCGAAGACGAACCCTCCCTTTCCCGACAGCTCGAAACGGCTCTCGGCGAAGCGGGTTACGTTGTGGACTGCGCCAACGACGGTGAGAAGGCCGACTTCATGGGTCAGACCGAGGGGTACGACGCCATAGTGCTCGACCTCGGCCTTCCAAAGATCGACGGCCTGACCCTGCTTCGACGATGGAGGGATCAGGGCCTGTCCGTGCCCGTGGTCGTGCTCACGGCGCGAGGGGCCTGGCACGAGAAGGTTCAGGGCATCGACGGGGGCGCCGACGATTACGTCTCCAAGCCCTTTCGAATGGAGGAGCTGCTGGCACGCCTGCGCGCCCTGATTCGGCGATCCGGCGGCCAGGCGCGTCCCGAAATGCGCTGCGGCGGGATCTCCCTCGACCCGAGGAGCGCGCGCGTGACGAAGGACGGCGCTCCCATCAAACTCACGGGACACGAATTCCTCGTGCTCTCCTACCTCATGCACCAGCGGGAACGCGTGGTCTCGCAGAGCGAACTGACCGAGCACATCTACGCCCAGAACTACGACCGGGATTCCAACACGGTGGAGGTCTTCATCGCGCGGCTCCGTCGCAAGCTCGGCGCGGGCGCTATCGAGACGGTTCGCGGCCTCGGCTACCGCATGGGAGACGCGGCATGAAGTCGCTCCGCGGCCGGCTGCTCCTCGGGTCCGTGCTCTGGACCATGGGGATGGTGGTCACCACCAACTTCGTCATCCTTGGGCTGATGCTGCACAGATTCCCAGGTCCAGTGGTCCATTTCGGCGCTATGTCCATCGCCGCCGTGGGCTTCCTCATCGTGGGTATCTTCCATCTGCGCAGCGTCCTCGCCCCCTTTGAGCGCCTTGGGAAACAGCTCGGCGCGATACGCAGGGGCTCGAGCCCGCGGGTCGAGGGACCGTTCCCGACCGAGGTGGCGCCGGTGGTGGCGGACCTCAATGCCCTGCTTGATCATCGCGCGCAACTCGTGGACCGCGCCATCGCACGGTCGGGAGATCTCGCTCACGGGCTCAAGACCCCCTTGGCCGTCCTGGGCCAGGAGGCGGAACGGCTGAGTGCTTCCGGCCAGCATGAACCCGCGGCGATCATCGGCCAGCAGGTGGAGCGCATGCGCCGGCAGATCGACTATCACCTGGCCCACGCCCGGGCGGCCGCTTCAGGCTCGACCCTGGGTGCTACCTGTTCCGTTCTGGAATCCGCGCAGGGTATCGCCCGGACGCTGTCGCGTCTTCACGCTGAAAAGGGCGTGCAGGTCGAGGTCTCGGTCTCACCCGACCATTGCGTGAGGGCTCAGCGCGAGGACCTCGATGAGATGCTTGGGAATCTCCTGGACAACGCGTGCAAATGGACGAAGTCAAGGGTGACGATCGGGTCGGTCGAGGACACGTCGGGAACTCTCATCCTGGTCGAGGACGATGGCCCCGGGATCCAACCGGAGATGCGTGAGCGTGTCCTTCAAAGAGGCGTGCGCGCGGACGAAGCCGGGCCGGGTTCTGGCTTCGGACTCGCCATCGTGGCCGATCTCGCCGAGTTGTACCAGGGATCCATCTCCCTCGACGCGTCCCCCCTGGGCGGAGTTCGGGCGCGGCTTAGGCTTCCGTCCTGCGTCACTCACCAGAGGTAAATGACGGCGTGGTCCCTGGAACTTCCGTTCGCGAACCTGGGTGTCTCGAAGTCGGACGATCTTCCGGTCATCGAAGATGTAAAGAATGCAGTTGCCCGATCGTCTGGTTGGTGGCGGCCCGCGCATGTTGCACGTAGGATAGTCAGTCCATGCAGCACTGGGTTCGCCCTCTCCTGATCGTCGTCGTCGATGACCTTCGCTTCGACGACTTCGGCGCTGCCGGTCATCCCTTCGCACGGACGCCGAACCTCGACCGCCTGGCCCGTGAGGGCGCTCAGTTCAAGAACTTCTTCGCGGTCACGCCGCTTTGTTCCCCAAGCCGCGCGAACATCCTCACCGGCCTCAACACCCGCCACCACGGAATCCTCGACAACACCGAGCGCAGCGCGCGGAGTCATGAACTGCAGACCTTCGCGCGGGCCCTTCACGATACCGGGTACAACACCGGCTTCGTCGGCCAGTGGCACATGGGGAACGACCCCACTAAGGGTGCCGGGGCCGGACAGCGGCGTTCCGGAATCGGACAATTGGCGCCGGAGGGGTTCGGAAAAGAGGCCCTCCTCGAAGCAGGCTCGCGGGCACGGACATTGCTCCGCTCGGTTCGTGCTTCCTAATATCCGAGCGGTCGGTTTCGTGCACTTCAAGTCGATCGATCGGCCGCCTCTTCACCGATACGGGGACGCGCCCTTGATCATGCTCCTGGCTGGAGCGGTTCTGGCTTCCCCGGCTTCCGCCCAAACCGAGTCGGCGAAGCTCTCGACCGAGATCGAGCGCAGCCGCAACATCCTTCGCGGCCTCTCGGGTTCACCCCTGGGAAAGGATGAGGCGCCGCGCCTGGAGGGGCTCCTCACGGCCGTCGAATCCCTCATCGAGAAACAGCACGCGAAGGCGGCCATCGAGACAATGTCGAGCGCGATCCCGGGAATCGCCGGCCTCCGACGGGCTTCGACCGGGTGGGACGACTCCAACCCCGGCACGGGCAAGGGCATCGAGGCGCTCACGAAGGAGTGGGAAGAGGTCGGGCGCGCACTCCAGCTTGCTCGACCCGGTTTCCCGGTCGCGACGCAGGCCGGAGAGAGTTCTTTCGTGCGAGCCTTGGCCGAACAATCGGTCGGCCAGATCGACGAGCAGTACGCGGTCGCGGTCGACTACGGGCGGATCAGCGGCGCCTCCGCGGGTGCTTATTACCTCGGACGGGCCGAAGGGCATCTGGCTTGGGCGCTCTTCCTGTCCGGCCTTCCGAAGGACTCGGTGAAAGACGCTCTGACCCTCCCTTCGCTAGGAATGCCCCTGGCAGCGCTGGAAGAGGACATCGTCAGCGCCTATGCGAAGCATGGCTCCACCAGCCAGCACGGCAATTTCATTATCGCGAACTCCTCTTTGAAGCTGGCTCGGGAGCTCGACCAGAAGGGCTGGCGTCTCGGAGCGCTGATCACGATGACGCGCAGTCGATTGGCTTGGGCCTTGGCCACGATGCCCTCCCCGTCGACGGACCAGGAGAAAGCGCTGGCGGCGGCGATTGATGCGATCGAGGCGCGTTTGGCTGGTTCCAGAAAGGATCAGAGCATCGGCGCCGCTCTCGTCGAGAAGGCGCGCCTCGCCCTGGAGAAGAGTCAGGCCGGGGGAGACAGCGCCGGCTACGAACGTCTGCGCGCCGCGGCCCTTGCGGGTGTGGTGCTTCCGAGCTATTTGGAGATCGTCGGCATGGACCCCATCGAGGAGGGGTCGAAGAAATGATGCAGCGTCGTGACGCGCTCAAGAGCCTGGTCGGCATCGCCGGCGGCGCTCTGCTTCAGGGGGACGCAAGTGCCGCCCCCTCCAAGATCCGGGTCACTGTCGTCCGCTGGCCCTACACCTGAAACCTCTCCGATCCGGCAAGTTTGCTGGCCAAGAGTGTGGTGCGTGGTTACGGAGCCAAGGCGGAGTTCGTGGAGGAGAATTTCTCCGAGTCGGCTCTCGCGAAGAAGTTCGGAATCAAGTTCTATCCCGCGGTGTTCGTTGACGAGGTCTTGATCGCCAAGCCCTCGGATTTCTTCGGGAACAAGACCGGCCGCTACATCCCCTGGCGCGAACCGAAGAATCAGGAGAAGTTCCGGGCCGACCTGACCCGCATGATCGACATCGCGATGCGAGACAGGGGGGAGCTGGTGAGACTGGGTGTGGCCCCAGATTCCGTGGGGACGTCCTCGATACCTTCCATGCCGGAGTTCTCCCTGACCGACCTGAGCGGAAAGACCATAGCCACGTCGTCGCTGCGGGGGAAGGCGACTCTCGTCGAGTTCTGGGCGGAGTGGTGCCCGCCTTGTCGGAGTACCCTCGCCTGGCTCGCGGAGACGCATCGAAAACACGCCGACACTCTGCACGTGCTGGGCGTCGCCGTCGAATCGGAGGAGGCGAGCATCCGGGCCATCGTCCACTCCCTGAATCTGCCCTATCCGAACGTCATGGGCTCCGCTGAAATCGCGCTCCTCTTCGGCGACATCGTGAGCGTGCCGACGCTTTTCGTGTTCGACCGAACCGGGAAAACCGTAAGCGTTTTCTATGGTGCTCCGCCCGATCTGCACGAGCAGGTGGGCCAGGCCATCGCTCTCGCCTCTGGATAGAAGAGTCGGGCTACTGGTTCCAGTTGGGCGGGCTCACGCCGAGTAGATGCCGGACGAAGAAGTCAAAGCGCAGGCGTTCACCGTAGGGCCCGCTGTCGCCGCCGCGTCCGGCGTTGTGCTCGGCGCCTGGGACCACGAGGAGATCGAACCGCTTGTTGGCCTTGATCAGGGCGTTCACGGCCTGCATGGTGGATGCCGGATCGACGTTCGAATCCATCTCGCCCACTACGAACAAAACGTCACCTCGG
This sequence comes from Vicinamibacteria bacterium, assembly GCA_016650185.1. GTDB lineage: Bacteria > Acidobacteriota > Vicinamibacteria > Fen-336 > JAGNNV01 > JAGNNV01. The sequence continues at coordinate 5,795 of JAENWE010000413.1, forward strand.
AGACGCCAGGCGTTGTCCACGTTGGACGACGCCGAATACTGCGGCCCGATCGGCCACCCCATCCACTGCTCGTTCCACCAGATCTTGTCCATGCGATTGTCGTGACAGCCCGCGTAGGAGACCGCCACTTTGTAGAAATCAGGGTGAAAGAGCAGGGCGCCGAATGAGCTTTGGCCCCCCGCCGAGCCCCCAAAAATACCCACACGGGTGATGTCGTACCAGGGGTATTTCGCGGCCACCGCCTGATGCCAGAGGATCCGATCCGGGAAGCCCACATCACCCAGATTCTTCCAGGCCACGTCGTGAAAGGCCTTCGATCGATTCGACGTGCCCATGCCGTCGATCTGAACCACGATAAAGCCCATCTCCGCCTGGGCCTGCATCGGGTTGAAGGGGCTGAACGACTTCGGCACGAACGAACCATGCGGGCCCGCGTAGATGTTTTCGATCACCTGATAGACCCGCTTGGGATCGAAGGTCGTGGGTTTGAAGATGACCCCCACAATCTCCGTCCAGCCGTCCCGGCCCGCGGCCACGAATACTTCGGGCGGCTTCCATCCGGCGTTTTGGAGGGCGGAGATGTCGCTCCGCTCAATCACGGTGACCAGCGACCCGTCGGCGGCGCGCCGAAGTTCGGACACCGGGGCCTGGTCGACACGCGAATAGGTGTCGACGAAATACTTCATGTCGGGCGAGAACGCGGCTTGATGATTGGAGTCAGCGGGGGTCAGGCGAATCAGGCCTGAGCCGTCGAAGTTGATCCGGTAGTAGTCGAGGAGATACGGATCGTGGCGGGGCGCCATCCCGGCGGCGCTGAACCAAATCTGCCGTTTCGTCTCGTCGACCTTCTGGACGCCCCGCACCACCCAGTTCCCTTTCGTGATCTGGTTCTTGACCTCACCGGTGCGGCCGTCGAAGAGGTAGAGATGATTCCAGCCGTCGCGCTCCGACATCCAGATCACTTCGGCGGCATCGTTGACATCGAACCGGAAACGCTTCCCCGATCCGGTCAGAGAGCCATCGGCGAGGTTGTAATAGAAGAACGTCTTCGGCTCCTCCGAGATCACCGCTCGCGTCCGGGCGGTCTCGGCATCCACTTCGATCACGCGATAGACCTGATGGCCGCGCTGGTTGTATTCGAACGTGATCGCGCTGCTGTCCTTCCTCCAGGCCAGCGGCTGCAGGTCGTAGGGATTTGGAAACAGAGCGTTGTCGACGGCGAGTTCCTTCCGGGCGGCCACATGGAAGATGATCGGTTGTTCGAGGTCGAGCACATCGCCAGGCTTGGCGTAGAAGCGGGAGGAGGCCTTCGGCTGGAGCTGGTCCTCGGGTGAGGACTGGACGTAGGTCACCATCCTTCGATAACCAGGCTTGACTCGATAGACCGCGATTTTCGAGGAGTCCGGCGACCATCGGAGCGACGAACGCTGATAGCAGTTCCCTTCCGAACCGTCCGTGCTCAGCATCTGCGTCTTCGCCACCAGCCCGGCCTGGCGCAGGCCCACGTTGTAGTTCTGGACCAACGCCTCCCATTTGCCGTCGGGCGAGAGAACGGGCTTTTCCTCGGGCAACGACGGCGCGCAGCTGAACGGGTTCCGCACAAATCCCACCGGGATGTCCGCTAACTTGCGGCAGGAATACTCAGCAAGATCGCAGCGCCAGCGAGCACCGTCTGCGACCAGCTCCACCGCCGCGCCTTTATCCGCCATCCGCAGACCCTGCGCGGGCAGGGTGAGGTGCGAGTAGTCGCTGCCGGTCGCCTTTGAAATGGCGCCGGCCAGCCGCTGGTGATCGAAGGCCGGGCGCTTGTTCAGGGTCGCGGTATCCATGACCATGAACTCGTGCCCGCCCGTCACGGCACGCCGGTACCAGAACTCGGCGGTGCCCTGAATGAACGTGGCCGGCTCGGGCAACCCGGTGGAGAGACCCTCGTAGCGAGCCCGAAGTCCGGCGGCCCGTTCGTAATCAGCCCGAAGTCCCTGGGCCTGGGCCGGACCGGAGGCGAGAGGCAGCCCGAAACCCAGAGCCAGCCAGGCCAGCGGAAGACTGATCTTCATGTTTGTCCCCCTATGAAAGGCGGCCGGAGGCCGCGAACCTTCGTGCCCTGCGAAAGAAGGCCGGCACACAAACGCATCTCCGATCCTTGGACGCTTAGCGGGGATACTGAAGGGTTCCCGAAAGTGCCTGAATGTTCTTGAGATCATGGCGGGTCAGATAGTCGCGCAAACCTGCCTCGATCTCCGCGTAGATGTTCGGCCGCGAGAAATTGAGCGTGCCCACCTGAACCGCAGTGGCCCCGGCGATGAGAAACTCCAGCGCGTCGTTCGCCGCGGCGATGCCGCCGATCCCGATGATGGGAATCTTCACCGCACGCGCGGCCTGCCAGGTCATGCGGACCGCCAGGGGCCGGATGGCCGGTCCCGAGAGCCCGCCGGTGCCAAAGGCCAGCTTGGGCTTTCGAGACTCGACGTCGATGGCGAGACCGAGGAAGGTGTTCACGCACGAGACGGCGTCGGCGCCCGCCTCTTCGCAGGCTCGAGCAAAGACGGTGATGTCGGTGACGTTGGGGGAGAGTTTGGGAATCACCGGCAGACGACTCGCGCGACGAACCGCGGCCACCACGTCATGCGTCATGACCGGGTCGGTGCCGAAGGCGATGCCGCCGGTCTTCACATTCGGGCAGGAGATGTTTATCTCGAGGGCATGAACCCCGGGGGCCTGGCTCGCGAGGCGCGCGACTTCGGCATACTCTTCGATCGTTTCGCCGCAGACGTTGACGATGACCGCGGTGTTATGGGCCTGCAGCCGAGGCAGGACGCTCTCAACGAAGGCCCGGATCCCAATCCCTTGAAGGCCGATGGCGTTCAGAAGCCCGGCTGGCGTTTCCGCGATGCGCGGGACCTCGCAGCCATCGCGGGCGGCCAGGTAGAGACCCTTCGTGACGATCCCGCCGAGGGTGGAAAGATCGACCAGGTGGGCGATCTCCAACCCGTAACCGCAGGTTCCAGAAGCGGCGAGAAGCGGGTTCTTGAGGGTCAGCGCGCCGATCCGCACGCCGAGCGAGGGAGCGGCCGCCGGATCATCAGGGGTCATGCCGGGCCTCCTTGAGGCCAGATCACTCGGCGCGAATCGAAGACCGGACCTTCCGTGCAGGCGGGGCGATTCCTCGGTCTCCCCTCGCCCGGCTCCTGAATCTTCACCACGCAGCCGAGGCAAGTCCCGATCCCGCATCCCATCCAGGGATCGAGGCTCACCTCGCATGGGATCTCGCGTTCGGCCGCAATACCGGCCACCGCGTGCATCATGGCCTCGGGCCCGCACGCATAGAGCCGAACCGTCCCTTCCCCGACCGACAAGGCGGGGACGAGAGGCCCGGTCACTCTCCCTTTCTCCCCTCGCGTTCCATCATCGGTGGACAGAGTGAGGGGAATCCCCCGTCGCTCGAGTTCGCGGACGAGGGGAAGTTCGGCGGCGCTTCTCCCGCCATAGAAGAGGTGGAACGGTGGGCTCGGTTTTAGAACTCGAGAGAAAAGGGCGAAGGGCGCCACGCCATAGCCACCGCCCACCATGACCACGCGCTCAGAGGCAGCGGGAAGCGAGAAACCATGGCCCAAGGGCCCCAGAACGCGGGCCCTCTCGCCTGCCCGAAGGTCGAAAACCGCCTTTGACCCTGCGCCCACGGCCTTCAGGAAGATGGTGAACCGGCCGGTTGCTGAGTCCACGTCCATGATCGAGAAAGGCCGGCGGAGGAGGAGGTCGCCGGAGATTTCCGGCTGGATCATGGCGAACTGGCCGGCGAGGGCCCGCGACACTTCTTCGTGCTCGAAGGTCAGAAGGGCGTACGCCCCGCCCAACGACTCGCGTTTGACGAGGGCGCAGAGCCGATCGAGCGGGGGCCCTCCCGACGCGACCGTCACTTCTTGTCGGATCCTTCTGAGTTTGCCTTCGCGAGCTGGACCTCGAGGTCTCGCACCCGCTTGATCAGAGCCGGAAGCTGCTTGAGGCCGGCGCTGACTTTGAGCCAAACGCGGGCGTCAAAGGCCGGGCTGCCCGCCAGCCGAGCTCCCGACGCCACCTCACCGTGGAGGCCCGATCGAGCGCTGGCAATCACATCGTCGCCCAGGGTCACGTGATCGGCGACGCCCACCTGACCGGCCAGGATCACACGATCGCCGACCTTCGTGCTTCCCGCAATACCCACCTGGGCGCAGATCACGCCGTCCTCGCCGATCTCGACGCTGTGTCCGATCTGGACGAGATTGTCGAGCTTGGTTCCGCGTTTGATGCGGGTAACCCCCATGGAGGCCCGGTCCACCGCGCTGAGGGCGCCGATCTCGACATCGTCTTCGATCTCAACAATGCCGATCTGCGGGATCTTCACATACTTTCCGTTCGCGTCCCTGGCGAAACCGAAGCCGTCGGCCCCGATCACGGCGTGGTTGTGGACGACGACCCGGCGGCCGATCCGACAACCCTCACGCACCGAAACCCCAGAGTGGAGCGTGGTGTCTTCGCCCACCGCAGTGCCCCGATAGAGAACCACATGGGGGTGGAGGGTCGCCCGCGGGCCAATGACCGCTCCCTCTCCAACCGACACAAACGGCCCAATGTGTGCGCTTGGGTCAACCCGGGCGGTCGGATGCACGACCGCGGTCGGATGGATTCCGGCGGCTTCGGTCACGGGCGGGTGAAGGATGGCGGCTGCGCTGGCGTACGCCACGTAGGCATCCTTTACCACCAGAATGGCCGAGAAGGAAGGAGCGCTGGTTTCAGGAGCCACAAGCGACGGATCGCTCACGATGAGAACAGAGGCGCGGCACGACTGAAGCGCGGCACGGTACTTTGCCCCGGAGAGAAAGGAGAGAGAACCGGGTGTGGCGATTTCCAGGGGCGCGACGCGGTCGACTTCAGCCTGGGCGTCGCCTCGAACCTCCCCTCCGAGGCGCTGGGCGAGTTCGGCAGCCTTCAAGGCTTCGCGGGCTTCACGGTCGGAGGGGCCGGAGCGGGTACGGGCGCCCCGGTCACGGAGCCTGTTCCAGAGGCCGCTTTTCCTGCGGCGACCGGGCCATTGAGGGCAGCGCCCTCGCGAACGACCAACTGCGCGGCATCGATGGTCCCCGTTATCTTGCCGGTCTCAAGAACGACCAGCTTGCGGGCGGTGATCTTCCCGGAAAAAGCGCCCCCCACTTCCACCGTTTCGGCCTGCACCGTGGCGTCAACGTTGGCCGAGGGAGTGAGGACCAGGGCTCCGGACAGATGAACCTCGCCTTTGAACTTCCCGGCGATGGTGGCGTCCTTGCCTTGAATCTTTCCGTCGATCGAGGTTTCGGCGTCGACAAGCGTTCGGCCTGCTTCTTGGGACATGCCGGAATCTTATCGCTTCTACGCGCGGGTCGGCCTCATTGAAGCGTCTGACCGCCCGAGAGTCTCGAGGCATCGATCCTGCTTCAAAGCGTTGAATGAACACTTCGGTTGGCTGAATCGCGTTAGCGACATTGATCACAGCCTCCCCGCCACAGGGTTGAAGTGGCGTCGCCTCCACAGAGCGCCAATCGAGGCCACATCGGGTGTGGGAGAGACGAAACATGATGGGGATCACAGAACCAGGAAACCTGGCACGTTCCATGCTCGTTACTGCAAGTGAAGGACAAGCAAAGGGCCAAATTGAAAGGGGGCCAAACACAGTCATGACATTGGACAAGACACTCAAATACGCCGGGCTCGCCATAGCGGGAGGGGCCGTCGGGGCGGCTATCGGTATCCTGGTGGCTCCGGCCTCCGGGGCGGAAACCAGGCGGCGGATCTCAGACCGGATCGAATCCGAACGCGACGAGTTTCTGACGAGGATGCGTAAGGATCCGCGACGGGAAGAAGGGTATCCGTACTCCGTCATCTCGGCATAGGAGAACACCCGTAAGCCCGGGCGGGGGCGCCGGGCCTCGGGGGACGTCGGGCTCCTCGCCGGCGCCACGACGGCTTCCTCTCCCATGCTAAACTGGGCGCGCCACCCGTTCCGCGTCCCATGAGTCTCGTCGCAGACAAATCCCCGCGTGACGCGGGGATTTTATTTTTTGACCGGTAGTTACGCTCCAGCCCTGAGGCCCCTGAAAAGAATGGCTAAGTCCGGCGAGGCCGTCTCGCCCGTCATCTCGATGATCGTCGGTACCGCTCGCGACGTCGAGTCCAAGATCAACGGGCTCAAGAAGCCGGAAATGAAGTTCCCCCTTCGCACGCTCGCGAATGTCCGATATTCGGCGAAAAAAGGACACTTCGAGATGCTGGGCAAGAAAAAGGAGCGCACGCTCACCGTTTCCACGGTCAAGACCTTCGCCCAAACCCTGCGAATGATCTCGCTCTCAAAGACGCTCATCGAGACCAACGATTTCGCCACCAAGAGGGACGCGTACTATCAGACGAAGAACTGGGACGACGCCCGCTGTGACGAACAGCCGGAATCCGACACCATCCTGGACGACGTCGAGGCGCTCTACTCGGTCAACAAGGAGCAGCTGGGCTTCGAACCCGACGATCACGGAGGACTGGTGGCTGGGGAGCTGGTGGTCCTGGATCAGGAAAAGGGCTCGGGCCGCCCCCTCGAGATCGACTGCACGAAGTTCGGCTC
>JAENWE010000414.1 GCA_016650185.1 Vicinamibacteria bacterium
CTGGCCGGAAGCGGTTCACCGAATTGCCTGCATCTCCTGAGCGTCCTCCTGCAGGACCCCGATCCGGTCATTGCCGGATTTGCGCTTGATCACGGCCTGAGCGCCGATTTCGCCGCGAAGGCCGCGGCCGCGGCCGCCCAGTTCGGGGCCGGCCAGCAAGAGACGGACGAACTGCCGGCGTCCCTGGGACGAGAGACCGAGAAAAAGGCGGCGCGTGCCGCGGTTGAAGGCGCACTCGCTCGATTTGGACGCGACCTCACCGCCCAGGCCCTTCGCGGGGAGATTCGTCCGGTGATCGGCCGTCGAACGCAGATTCTGGGCGTCCTTCAGACCCTCACCCGATCGACCAAGAGCAATCCTTTGCTGGTCGGGGAAGCAGGGGTGGGGAAGACGGCCATTGTGGAGGCCCTGGCTCTTCGCGGAGTGGCCGGGAAAGACGCGGAAGTTCTGGGCGGCCGGCGCATCATCGAGCTCAACGTGGGCGCCCTGCTCGCGGGCACCGACTACCGAGGCGAGTTCGAGAAGAGGATGAAAGAACTGCTGGACGAGCTGCGGGCCTCGCCCGAGGTCATTCTCTTCATCGACGAGATCCACACCATCGTGGGCGCCGGACGCGCCGGATCGGGCCTCGACGCCGCGAATCTGCTCAAGCCGGCGCTCGCCCGTGGTGAGATCCGAGTCATCGGCGCCACCACTCTCGATGAGTTCCGCCAGACCATCGAGAAGGATGCGGCCCTCGAGCGCCGATTCGAGAAGATCGAGGTTCCCGAGCCTTCGCCCGACGAGACCCTCGAGATTCTCAAGGGTCTCAAGCCACATTTCGAGAAACACCACCGCGTGCGGATCACGGATGAAGCGCTTCAGTTCGCGGTGTCGCTTTCCGTGCGTTTCGATCCGGATCACCGTCTGCCCGACAAGGCCGTCGACCTCATCGACAAGGCGGCCGCGCGTTCGCGCGTGCCCTCGCTCAGCCGCCCCGCCGCGCCCGAGGGAGAGGCGGCCGCCCTGGTGGGCGTCACCGTCGACGCGCGGGTGGTGGCCGAAGTTCTGGCCGAGAAGCGAGGAGTGCCCCTGGAAATCGTGTTGGACGGGAGCGGCGCCGGTTCGCGCCTGCTCAAACTCGAGGCGCATCTCAAGTCGTCCATCATTGGTCAGGACGAGGCGGTGGCCAAGGTGTCAGCCCGGGTCAGGCTGGCGCACTCCGGACTGTCCGAGCGTCAGGGTCCGCTCGCCGTCTTCCTGCTTCTTGGGCCCACCGGCGTGGGCAAGACTGAGATGGCGAGGTCGCTGGCCAGGTTCCTCTTTGGAGGTCTTGGGGATCTGTCGCGCTTCGACATGTCCGAGTACATGGAGGAGCACAGCATTTCGCGTCTGATCGGGGCGCCGCCGGGCTACGTCGGCCACCAGGAGCCGGGTCAGCTAACCGAGGCGATCCGGCGCAAGCCCTATTCCGTCCTCCTTTTCGATGAGGTCGAGAAGGCCCATCCCAAGATCTTCGATGTCTTTCTTCAGCTCTTCGACGCCGGCCGCCTCACCGATTCGCAGGGTCGCGTCGCGGATGCTCGAAACGTCATCGTGGTGATGACCAGCAATCTGGGCGCCGATGCGGACCCGCCTCGAGTCGGATTCGCGGGTGCGGGCTCCGCCCCGCCTCCAAAGAAAGGTGCGCGAACTCAGGCCAAACTGCGAAAGTTCTTTCGCGCCGAGCTCCTCAACCGCATCGACGACGTGATCACCTTCCGCCATCTCGACGAGTCCGATGTGCGTCGCATCACTCGTCCGTTGCTCTCGCGGCTGCTCACGAAGATCCGCAAGACGCACGGCGTCTTCCTTCGCTTCGAGCCATCCGCAGAGACGTTCCTGGTCCAATCGGGTTTCGACGCCGAGCGCGGCGTGCGCGAATTGAAGAGGGTCATCGAGCGTCTGGTGGAAATGCCGCTCTCCACCTTGGCCCTGTCGGGAAAGCTGGCGAAGCACCCGGCCTGGAAGGCGGTTTACGACGAAGGCGGTCTCTACTATCTTCCCGAGTGAGGTTTGCGGCCCCCAACGTGGTTTCCCTCAGCCA
>JAENWE010000415.1 GCA_016650185.1 Vicinamibacteria bacterium
CCCGGCGAACCCTTGTCGATGATGAAGGCGGTGAAGTGCTCGCCGTCGACCTTGGCGAACGTGATGTAGACGTCGGCGAACCCTCCGTTGGTGAGCCACATCTTCTCGCCGTTCAGGATCCAGCTCTTGCCGTCCGGCGAAAGCACCGCCCGGGCCTTCGCGTTCAGGGCGTCGGAGGCGGAGGACGCTTCGGAGAGCGAATAGGAGCTGATCCACTCTCCGGTGCCGAGCTTGGGCAGGTACTTTGCCTTCTGCTCGTCGGTTCCAAAGTAGGTGATGGGCAGGGTGCCGATTCCGGTGTGGCCCATGAACGTGACCGCCCAACTGCCCTCGATGGCCGAGATCTCGGAGGCGAGTGCGCCGGTGACCTTGCCGAGGGCCAGGCCACCGTAAGCCTCTGGAACCTCGATGGCCAGAAGCCCGATCTCGCCCGCCTTGCGCATCAAATCGCGTATGACTTCGTAGTTGAGCTTGAGGATGTCGGCCGTCTTCGGCAGCACTTCCTTCTCGATGAACTCCCGCTCGGTTTGGGCGAGCATCTTCTGCTCGTCGGTGAAGTCCTCGGGAGTGAAGATCTCCTTGGGGGATCGATCCTCAACTAGAAACTCGCCGCCTTTTGCGGCCACCGCCAGAACGGCTTCGCTGGTCATGAGCGTTTCCTCAACAAGTGCGGCCGGGTATCAGGCAACGGGTGCGTACATCCGATCGATCAGGTCCTTGTATTTCGCTTCCACCACCCGCCGCTTGACCTTCAGGGTCGGGGTCAGCTCGCCCGCATCGATGGAAAATTCCTTGGGAAGGAGGGTGATCTTCTTGATCTTCTCGTACTGCGCCAGATCCTTCGACATCGACGCGATGGCGTGCTCCACCAGCTCGATCACCCGCGGATTCGCCACCAGCTCCTCGCGCGAAGCCCTGCCCACACGGTTTTCCCCCGCGACCCGCGCGAGGTTGTCGAAATTCGGAACCACCAGAGCGGTCGGATAATTGCGAGCGTTGCCCACCATCACGATCTCCCCGATCAGGGGATGCGTCTTCAGAATGTTTTCGATCGCCTGGGGCGCGATGTTCTTGCCCGCCGAGGTCACGATCAGATCCTTCTTGCGATCGGTAATGTAGAGATATCCATCCTGATCGAGCCGGCCGATGTCGCCGGTATGGAAGAAGCCGTCGCGGTCGATGACCTCCGCGGTCGCTTCCGGCTTGTTGAAATAGCCCCGCATCACGTGAGGACCGCGGGTCAGGATTTCCCCGTCCTCGGCGATTTTCACTTCAACTCCTTCGATAGGCTTGCCGACGCTCCCCAGGCGGTTGGTCGAGGGCGTATTGACGGCGATGACCGGAGACGTCTCGGTGAGACCGTATCCTTCCAGAATCGGTATCCCCATGGCGCCGAAGAACATGCCGATCTCCCGGGGCAGGGCGGCGCCGCCGGAGACCGCGATCTTGATGTTCCCGCCGAGACCGGCCCGGACCTTGCTCAGAACCAGACGATCGGCGATGCCATGCTTGAAAGTGAGCCACGACGACGGCTTCTCGCCGCGCTGGCTGGCTTCGAAGACCGCGCGGCCGGTGGCCTCGGCAAAGGCAAACAGCTTCTTCCGGAGGGGCGGAGCAACCGCCACCTTGTCGCGCACCCTGGCCATCACCTTCTCGTACAGACGCGGCACCGAGATGAGGATGGTGGGCTTGATCTCGGCCAGGTTCTGGGGAACCGAGTCGAAGGCCTCCGCATAGGCGATGGTGACCCCGCGCTTCAGCATCACGTACTGGCCGCCCATGCGCTCGAAAACGTGGCACAGGGGCAGGAACGAGAGCACGGAGTCGGCGGGGCCGAGAATAGCGAAGATCTCCTTCGCGCAGGTCTCGACGTTCGACCCGAGGTTCCCGTGGGTCAGCATCACGCCCTTGGGATCGCCGGTGGTGCCCGAGGTGTAGATCAAGGTGGCCAGGTCGTCGGGACGCACGGTGGCGGCCTGGCGACGAATGTGGTCCTTGTCGAGAGCCAGCGCGCGACGCCCAACCTCGCGCACCGAAGAGAGGGACTGGGTGCCCAGGACCGGGGTGTCGTCCATCACGATCACGTGTTGCAGCTCGGGCGCTTCCGATTTCACGGAAAGAATCTTCTCGGCCTGTTCCGGGTTCGAGGCCACCACGATGCGCACGCCGGAGTCCTTGAGGATGTAAAGGATCTGCTTCGGCGGGAGCGAGGGGTAGATGGTGACCACGGTGCCGCGAACACACAGCGTGGCCAGATCGCAAAAAGCCCACTCGGGCCGGTTCTCACCCAGAATCCCCACCCGCTCGGCCGCCTTCAGGCCCAGGCTCTCGAAGCCGGCCGCCAGCTCTTCGACCGCGGTCCGAAACTCCGCGGAGGAAATCGACGTCCAGACCTTCCTCTTCTTCACCTTGAGGTGATCGGGTTTCTGGTAGTGATCGACGGAGCGGTAGAAGATTTCTGAGAGGGTCTCGGTCACTGGCGTTCTCCGCGGGGCACGAGGCGCTTCTTTCGGGGTGGTTTGGGAGTGGCGTCGAGACCGCCCAGAAACAGGTCGGTCACCGGCTCGGCCAAATCAACGAGATTGTAGTGGGTCGGAGAGAGGATCCATGAGGTGACCATCTCATCGAGGGCGCCGAAGAACGCCTGGACCACCAGGCTACGGGGCAGTCTGGCCGTGAAAACACCTTTCGCCTGCCCTTCTTCGATCACCTTCGAAAGCAGATCGAAGTAGCTGCGCAGTTCTTTGGAGGAAAGGCGCGACATGAGGGTCGACTGTCGGAGTTCGGTCTGGAAGAGGATGGCCACATCACGGCGCTCGCTCAGGGCGGCGAGATGGTGCCGGGCGATGGCGAGGAGCTTCTCGCGCGGCGTCCGGGCGCCTTCAATCTCCACTTTCGCCCGGGCCAGATGCCGCTCGAGAACGTCGGCGAACAGGGAGACGATGATGTCTTCCTTGTTCTTGAAGTA
>JAENWE010000416.1 GCA_016650185.1 Vicinamibacteria bacterium
CCCGACGATGCGCGTGGGCTCTTCGCGGTGGCCGCCGTGTTCTTCGCTCGGGCGGACTACGCATGGGCCGCGGACGGCTTTCAGCCCGAGGCGCTCTGGTTTTTCGGCCCCGAGGCGATCGAGCGCTTTTCTGCCCTGGCCATGGCGCCGCCCGAAGGGGCGTCCCGGGCCTTTGCCGAAGGCGGCTATGTCGTGATGCGGTCGGGATGGTCGAAAGGTGCGCATCAACTCATCTTCGACGCTGGCCCGCTCGGATGTCCCATGACCGGGGCCCACGGACACGCCGACCTTCTGAGCGTGCAGGTCTCTCCCTTCGGCGAGCCGTGCATCGTGGATCCGGGGACGTACGCGTACTCCGTGGACCCGCTCCTGCGGGCTCACTTTCGCGGGACGGGCGCGCATGCCACGGTCACCGTCGACAGCCTGGGTCAGGCCGAGCCCTCAGGGAACTTTGGGTGGAAAGAGCGGCCGGTGGCGCGCCTGCGCCGCTTTGTGTCGGAAACGGCGTTCGACCTCGCCGACGGAAGTCATGAGGCTTTCTCTCGACTTCAAGACCCCGTCTCCCACCGCCGTCGCGTCGTCTTCGTGAAGTCTCCCGGCTATTGGGTCATCGTCGACGACCTAAGCGGCCTGCGCCGTCATCGCGTTGAGCTGCGATTTCAGTTCTGCCCGCTCCCCCTGACTCTCCTTCCCGGCTCCTGGGCGCGGGCCGAGCTTTCGGGAGGACGCGGCCTCCTCCTAAAAACCTTTTCGAGCGCACCCATGGCGGTGCGGATCGCCCAGGGCTCGACCGAGCCCCTCGAAGGGTGGGTATCGCCCCACTACGGTCAGCGCGAACCGGCGCCCCTCCTTGTCCACTCTGTCGACGCCCAACTGCCCCTCCGGGTCTTCACTCTCCTCATGCCCGTCTCCTCCAAGGACACGGCCCCGCCGCGGGTGCAAACCGTCCGCGGTCCGGATGGCGCGCTGCTCGGTCTTACTTTGGAAGAGACAAACCAAACGATTCGTTTCGATGCGGACACGTTCACGATGGGGGAGGCCGAAACATGGAAAGCCTGACCCGCCGGGAACACTGGGACGCGGTCCACGCCTCGGAGAGGGTGGAGGCCGCGACGCCTCGCGTCCGCGTCGGGAGCCATCGGTTCAAGCGATGGTTCAAAGGACTCCTCGGCCCGCGTTTCCTCGAATACATGTCCAGCTACGATGACCACCAGATCTGGGAGGGCATCTACCGGCGATACATGCCTCAGCCCGGCGCCTCGGTGGTGGAGATCGGCAGCGCGCCTGGCGAGCATCTCGTGAAGCTGAGCGAGACCTTTGGCCTCGTCCCTTATGGCATCGAGTATTCGGAGGAAGGGGTCCTTGTGAACCGATCCCTCTTCGCCGCTCGCGGACTCGATCCCGACCACGTGGTCGCGCTGGACTTCTTCTCGGACGAGTGCCTGTCGCGTTATCGCGACCACTTCGATGTCGTGGTCTCCCGCGGCTTCATCGAGCATTTCAAGGACCCAGGCTCGGTGGTCGACCGCCACCTCGAACTGCTGAAACCGGGCGGGCTCCTGGTCGTCACCATTCCGAACCTGCGCGGGGTGAACGGCGCCCTGACCCGGTTGTTCCACCCTGAACTGATCCCCATGCACAACCTGGAGATCATGTCGAAGGTCCCGTTCTTTGAGCTCTTCGATACCACGAAGGTCCGGCCTTTGGTCTGCGCCTACGTGGGCACCTTCAATTTCTACCTGTTCAACGTGAAAGAAGGCTCGCGTCTTTTGCCTCTGCTGCGGGGCTGCATGAAGGCGCAGACCCTGCTGAACGTGGCCTTCCGGGTCTTCCTGGGGGACCTGGGGGCGGAGAACCGCTTCACCAGTCCTCAACTCATCTTCGCGGGAGTCAAGAGATAACCCATGTGCGGTATTGTCGGGATCCTTCGGACCAATTCGGGCCCCCCCGTAGATCAGGGCCGCCTGATCGAAATGAGAGACGTGCTCCGTCACCGCGGCCCCGACGGCGCGGGGCTGGTCATTTCGGGGCCCATCGGGCTCGGTCACCGCAGACTCGCGATCGTGGATGTCGAGGGCGGCCAGCAGCCCATGTCGAACGAGGACGGCACGGTGTGGATCACGTTCAACGGCGAGATCTACAACCACCTCGCCCTGCGTCCCGGGCTCGAGGCTCGCGGCCACAAGTACAAGACGCAGAGCGATACCGAGACCATCCTCCACCTCTACGAGGAAGAGGGTGAGCGCTGCGTGGAGAGCTTGTCCGGGATGTTCGCCTTTGCGATCTGGGACGAGAGGAAAGGTCGTCTCCTGCTCGCGCGCGACCGGCTGGGGATCAAGCCGCTCTACTACACGGTGACCGATGAGGAGCTCCTGTTCGCCTCCGAGATCAAGGCTCTGCTTTCGGGCGGCCTTTCTCCGAGGTTGAACGACCATGTCCTGGCCGAATACCTCGCCACCCGATTCGTGTCGGGGGCCGAGACTCTCTTCCACGGTGTCAAAAAGCTCGAGGCCGGAAGGACCATGACCTGGACGCGCGATGAAGGCCTCCGCGAGCGGCGCTACTGGTCCATTCCGCCGGTGGCTGAAGACGATGGCAAGACCTTCAGGCGGCGGGTCATCGACCTTCGCTCCCGCATTGGCGAGGCGGTCAAGAGCCATCTCATGAGCGACGTGCCGCTCGGACTCTTCCTTTCCGGCGGACTCGACTCGAGCGGGTTACTCGGGGTGATGAGCCAGATCGTTCGTGACCCGGTCCGCACGTTCGCGGTGGGATTTGCCGAGCGCGAGGGGAATGAACTCGCCTTTGCCAGGCTGGTCGCCCGCCGAGCCGGAGCCGTCCATCGAGAGACGCTTGTCTCGCCCCAGGAGTTCTTCAACGAGCTGCCGAATCTCGTGTGGCACGAGGATGAGCCTCTCGCCTTTCCATCGAGCGTTCCCCTCTACTTTCTCTCCCGACTCGCTCAGGAGTCTGTGAAGGTGGTACTGACCGGCGAGGGAGCCGACGAGTTGTTTCTCGGCTACAACCGGTACCGCGTGACCGAATGGAACGAGCGCCTGGGCCGCGCTTACAGTTCGGTGCTTCCGGGCTTCCTGCGGGCCGGTGTGCGTGGTCTTGTCCCTCATCTGCCGAAGGCGTTGCGTCGCTACGCCGAGCGGAGCTTCCTGGGCTTGGCACCCGGCGCGCGCTCGCTGTTCTGCGAGAACTTCGCGGTCTTCGGCGAGGCTCAACGAGAGCGGCTCGTCGACCCGCAACTGCTCCTGGCCGCCCGGGATCCTCACGGAGAAGACATGCGCCTCTACGGCGAGGCCGAAGGCTCGGCGCTCGATCGCATGAGCCGGACCGACCTTCAGGCCTACCTGGTCCGCCTGCTCATGAAGCAGGACCGGATGAGCATGGCGGCGTCGATCGAGAGCCGGGTTCCGTTCCTGGATCACGAACTCGTGGAGCAGG
>JAENWE010000417.1 GCA_016650185.1 Vicinamibacteria bacterium
CTCTACATCAACACACCGGGCGGAATCGTCACGGCCGGCATGGCGATCTACGACACCATGCAGCTCATCAAGCCCGACATCCAGACCATCTGTGTCGGGCAGGCGGCCTCGTTCGGCGCGGTGCTTTTGGCCGCGGGGACCAAGGGCAAGCGTTGCGCCCTCCCGAACGCCCGCATCCTCATCCACCAGCCCCTCGGCGGCACCCAGGGGCAGGCCTCGGACATCGCCATCCAGGCCAAGGAAATCCTCCGGATGAAGGACACCCTGAACGAGATCCTGGCCTTCCACACCTCTCAGCCGGTCGAGAAGATCGCCAACGATACGGATCGCGATTTCATCATGGGGGCCGCCCAGGCGGTCGCGTACGGCATTATCGATTCCGTGATTTCCAAGCGAGAGAAGGAAAAGGCCTGAGCCGCGCGCCGCGACTGTCCCCGCAGGTAGAGAACCCAAGAGTCCACTGACGATGACCACCATGAAGAGAAATGACGGCGAAACACTTCGCTGCTCGTTCTGCAACAAGGATCAGGGCGACGTCAGAAAGCTGATCGCCGGTCCCACCGTCTTCATCTGCGATGAATGCGTCGAAGTCTGCAATGACATCATCGCGGACGACAAGAAGACGCCGACGCCCAAGGCGAAGGGCAATCTGGCCGCGCCCCACGAGGTCAAGAAGTTCCTCGACGACTATGTGATCGGGCAGGACTCGGCCAAGAAGAAGCTGGCGGTGGCGGTTCACAACCACTACAAGCGCCTTCAGATTTCCAAACAGAAGATCCGGGGCGATGTGGAGCTGCAGAAGGCCAATATCCTCCTCGTGGGCCCGACGGGAACGGGCAAGACCCTTCTCGCCCAAACCCTGGCCCGCATGCTGGCCGTCCCCTTCGCCATGGTCGACGCCACCACCCTGACCGAGGCCGGGTACGTGGGCGAGGATGTCGAGAACATCATCCTCAAGCTCCTCCAGGCCGCGGGCGGCGACATCGAAAAGTGCCAGGAAGGCATCATCTACATCGACGAGATCGACAAGATCTCGCGGAAGGACGAAAACCCCTCCATCACCCGAGACGTCTCGGGCGAGGGCGTGCAGCAGGCGCTGCTGAAGATCCTCGAAGGCACCATCGCGAATGTCCCCCCGCAGGGCGGCCGCAAGCATCCGCACCAGGAGTTCTACCAGGTCGACACCTCCAATATCCTGTTCATCTGCGGCGGCGCCTTCGTGGGCCTCGACAAGGTCGTCGAGCGGCGGATCGGTCACAAGACCCTGGGCTTTAGGACCGGCCAGAAGGCCGAGCAGGAATCGAAGCACGTGGAGAAGCAGGCGCTGCTCCAGAAGGTCCTGCCTCAAGACCTCATCCGCTACGGTCTCATCCCGGAGTTCATCGGTCGCCTCCCCGTGGTGGCGACCCTCCATGACCTCGATCAGCGGGCCCTCATCGATATCCTGACCACGCCCCGCAACGCGATCATCAAGCAATATCAGCGGATGTTCGAATACGAAGGCGTGAAGCTGCGCTTCACCGACGACGCCATGCTCGCCATCGCCGACCTCGCCATCGAGCGGAAGATCGGGGCCCGGGGCCTGCGCATGATTCTCGAAGATCTCATGCTCGATCTCATGTACGACCTCCCCTCCCTCAAGAAGGTGAAGGAATGCGTGATCACCCGCGAGGTCGTGGTGTCGGGCGAGAAGCCCATCATGGTGATCGAAAAGGCGGGTTAGAGTCCCCCCGTCCAGAGCAAGCAGGTAATTCAATCCTCAAAGACCGCCGCAATGCGCCCAACCACGGGCGCCCTTTAGGACCCAAAGCCCCTCAGGCCCCCCGCGAGTCTCGCGGATCCCTCAAGTAAGGACGGACCTAGCGCCCCATGCCTCCCCCACCAAAGCCCAACCCTGAAGCGCCGGAGGCTCTGCCCACGGTGCCGCTCCGCGACGTTGTCGTCTTCCCACATATGATGATGACGTTTGTGATCGGACGGAAACCTTCGATCCTGGCCCTCGAACACGCCCTTCAGCGCTCGAAACGCCTCTTCCTCACCGCCCAGCTCGATCCCAAGCGGGATTCGCCCTCGCCTCGCGAGGTGCGCGCCTTTGGAACCATCTGCCAGATCGTCCAGAGTCTGCGGCTGCCCGACGGCAACCTTCGAGTCCTGGTCGAGGGCGTGGATCGCGGTCAGGCCCTTGAGTTCGGCGAAGAAAGCGGCTTCATGAAAGCCCTGGTGCGCCCGGTGCCCCGCCAGACCGCGGAAGGCAACATCGAGCCGGTGGTGCGCCGCGTGGTCGAACTGTTCGACCGCTACGTCAAGATGTCAAACCACCTTCATTACGACGCCATGCTGGCCGCGGTGCGGGTGCAAGACGCGGGCAAACTCGCCGACACCGTGGCCTCCCATCTGGTTCTGCCCACCGATGAGAAGCAGGTTCTCCTTGAGACTCCGTCCCCCTCCGCCCGTCTCCTTCGCCTGACCCAGGCGTTGGAAATCGAGGTGGAGCGCCTCGAGGCCGAGAAACGCGAAGGGCGCTCGCCGAAAAGCGCTCGCTCGCCCAAGGAACACTACCTCTCGGAAAAAATGAAGACGCTCCAGAAGGAACGTCAGAAGGAAGAGCGCCCGAGCGAATTCGACGAGCTGAAGGAGCGGATCGAAAAAGCGAAGATGAGCAAGGAAGCTCTCGAGAAAGCGCGGCAGGAGTTGAAACGCCTCGAAGGCATGCCGCCCATGTCCGCCGAGGCCACGGTGTCCCGCAACTACCTCGAATGGCTCGTGGCCATGCCCTGGCGCCGGAAGGCCAAGGAGACGCGCGACATCAAGGCCGCCGAGGTGATTCTCAACGAGGATCACTACGGCCTCGAAAAGATCAAGGAACGAATCCTCGAGTTCCTGGCCGTGCGACAGCTCGTCGCTGAGCCCAAGGGACCGATCCTCTGCTTCGTGGGCCCGCCCGGCGTGGGCAAGACGTCGCTCGCCCGCTCCATTGCGCGCTGCACCGGCCGCCCGTACGTCCGCTTCTCCCTGGGAGGCGTGCGCGACGAAGCCGAGATCCGAGGCCACCGACGGACCTACATCGGCGCGTTGCCGGGCCAGATCGTCAAGCTCATGCGGAAGGCGGCGGCTCGGAATCCCGTGTTCCTGCTCGACGAAGTCGACAAAATGACGTACGACTTCCGCGGCGATCCTTCCTCCGCGCTCCTGGAAGTTCTCGATCCGGAACAGAACAAGAACTTCTCGGACCACTACCTCGACGTCGACTTCGACCTCTCGTCGGTCTTCTTCATCGCCACTGCGAACACCCTGCACGGAATTCCTCACGCCCTCCAGGATCGCCTGGAAATCGTACGCCTGGCCGGGTACACCGAGGTCGAGAAGATCGAGATCGCGAAGCGGCATCTCATCCCCAAACAACTGGAACAGAATGGCCTTCAGATCGGGAATCTGGAGTTCTCTGACCAAGCCCTCAAAACCGTCATCCGCCGCTACACGCGTGAGGCCGGCGTGCGCAGCCTCGAAAGAGAAATCGGCAGTCTGGCCCGCAAAACCGCGCGCCGGGTGGTTGAGCGCGGTGCCGACTACAAGATCGTTCTCAGCGAGAACGAGGTCATCGACCTTCTCGGCGTGCCCCGCTACCGCGACCCTCAGGCCGAGGTCAACAACGAGGTCGGCCTGGCCATGGGCCTGGCCTGGACCGAAGTGGGAGGCGAAACCCTGCCCATCGAAGTGACCCTGATGCCCGGGCGGGGCGCCTTGACCCTCACCGGAAAGCTCGGCGATGTGATGCAGGAGAGCGCGCGCGCCGCCCTCTCCTACGTGCGGGCCCATGTGGCCGAACTGAACATCGACTCCTTGTTCTACCGCAAGGTCGATGTCCACATCCACGTTCCCGAGGGCGCGATCCCCAAGGACGGCCCCTCGGCCGGCATCACCATCGCCACGGCCCTGGTTTCCGCTCTGCAGGGCGCCCCGGTCCGGCGCGATCTCTGCATGACCGGCGAGATCACGCTGCATGGCAAGGTGCTTCCCATCGGAGGCGTCAAGGAGAAGCTCTTGGCCGCCCATCGCATAGGAGCCACCTCCGTGATTCTGCCTCGGGAGAACGAGAAGGACCTGGCGGACGTAGCCGAGGAAGTGAAAGCGGCGCTCAAGATTCATCTGGTCGACTCCGTGGACCAGGTGTTCCGCCTCGCGATCATCCCGAACAGCGGGTCTCCCGCCCAAATCGTGGCCCCGGGCGGACCCGCGGAGCCGAGCGCCGCACCGAACACGCACTAGTAATCGCTCTCACGAATGGCACGAACCTCCAAGGCCGTAGAAGTCGAAGAGGCGGAGCCCGTCCTCGACGACGATGGTCCTGCCGTGGAGGCGCCGTCCTCCGGAATCTTCTCCATCGGCGATTTCTCCACCCTGCGCCGGACCGATCGTCTGAGCCTGATTGCCCTGGGCGAGGAGAACGGCATCGCCGAAGCGTCGGGACTGCCCCGCGAAGATCTGCTGCGGAAGCTCCTGCGCATCCGGTCGCACAGCCCGGTGCCGCTGATGTCCTCCGGCGTTCTGGCCGCCACCAAGGAGGGCTACGGCTTCTTGCGCGGCTCCGAGGTGGGCTTCCGGGCCGAGCAGGACGACATCTACGTCTCGCCCTCACAGATCCGCCGATTCTTTCTGCGCACCGGGGACAGGCTCTCCGGGATCGTGCGCGCGCCTCGCCACGCCGAGCGGTTCTATTCGTTCTCCCGCATTACCAACATCAACCACCTGGACCCCGACGCGGCCCGGGACCGCATCCTTTTCGACAATCTCACTCCCCTTTACCCACAAGAGCGGTTGCGTCTCGAAACGACTCCGACCGACATGACCGGCCGGATCCTGGACATGATGACGCCCATCGGCAAAGGACAGCGCGGCCTCATCGTGGCCTCGCCCCGCACCGGCAAGACGGTCATCCTCCAGAACCTTGCGAATTCGATCGCCACCAACCATCCTGAAGTGACGCTTCTCGTCGTCCTGATCGACGAAAGGCCCGAGGAGGTGACGGATATGCAGAGGAAGGTGAAGGGCGAGGTCGTGGCCTCCACCTTCGACCTCGAGCCCTCACGTCACATCGAGACCGCAGAGATGGTGATCGAGCATGCGCGGCGTCTGGTCGAGCACGGCCAGGACGTGGTCATCCTTCTCGACTCCATCACTCGTCTCGCCCGCGCCTACAATAACGCCGCCGGCAATTCGAGTCGGACGCTATCGGGCGGCCTCGATCAGTCGGCGCTGCTCCTGCCCAAGAAGTTCTTCGGCGCGGCCCGCGCCATGGAAGAGGGCGGTTCGCTCACCATCATCGCCACCGCGCTGGTCGACACCGGCTCCCGCATGGACGACATTATCTTCGAAGAGTTCAAGGGCACCGGCAATTCGGAGATCGTCCTCGACCGCCGCATGATGGAGAAGCGCATCCTGCCTGCGGTCGACATCAACCGCAGCGGGACCAGGCGCGAGGAGCTCCTCCTCGGCCGCGACGAACTCATGCGCGTGTGGGTGCTGCGCAAGGTGCTCTCCACCCTGCACTGCA
>JAENWE010000418.1 GCA_016650185.1 Vicinamibacteria bacterium
GCGGGCGGCCAGCTCTCCGAGGTCTGCCATTTGTTCGCGCCCATCGTGTAGTACGTGACCTTCGGCAGCTTCTCGACTCTAGAATCCTTGGCGCCCTTCAGGAACTTGTCGAAGAAGCCGTAGACGATCTCGTTGTAGTCGAGGCGGGCGTCGCCCATGCTCCGCTCGCCGACCACCGTGTCCTCGGTAGCGCGGGTGAATGAGCAATGAGCCACCGGAGCGATGACCGCCCATTGTTGATCCTTCAGATCACCGGACGCGTTCTTGCGAACATGGTTGAACATCTCGAGGTTGGGGCCGACGGACACGTCGTACCAGGACATGAACCACAGGCCGGGCACGTCGAGCTTCATGTTGTCGTGCCACAGTCCACCCTTGTACCAGGCGGGGTCATTGGGCGCGCGTTGAATCAGGCGGCCCCCGGTGTCCACCGGCATGGGGTCGGCGAAGATGCCACGTGGACCATCCACCGCCTTCATGATGTCCTGAACCGGCAGGTGGCGCAGCGCCTTGTCCCAGTCCACCGGCGGCAATTGCTGGGCCAGATCGAACGATTTCGAAGCGCGGATGAGATCCTCGCGCGAGGTGCCGGGCGGGAACATCGGGCGGACCTGATTCTGTTCGCCGTAGAGCCAGGCGATGAAGAGCATCTGTACCGCGCCCCCGCGATACCAGTTCCCCTGCTCGTGGTAAGGACCCACGCGACCCACGCCGGCGCCAAAGCCCTGAACGTTCATGGCCGCCGAAGCCGGATGGCCCTGAGCCGCGACCGCCATCTGCCATTCGGCTGTGGAGGAGCATCCCGTGGTTCCTACCTTGCCGTTCGACCAGGGCTGGTTCTTCATCCACTCGAGCGTGTCGTATCCGTCCGTGACCGGCGGGCCGAGGATGTCGTAATTGCCCTCGGAAAAAAAGTGGCCGCGTTCGTTCTGAACGACATAGGCATAGCCGCGCTTTACCGCCGTAAGTGCCGTGGTCATGTCCGAAGGCACGCCGTTCTTCACATCCCAGAAATTGAAGTTGTAGGGCGTGCGCGAGAAGACGATGGGCACGGGCCCCGAGGTGTCCTTGGGCCGATAGACGTCGGTGGCGAGCCGGACGCCGTCGCGCATGGGGATCAGCATCTTGCGCTCCACGATCGCGATGGACTGAAGCTCCTTCTCGATGTCGAGGCGCTTCTGCTTGTCCGCGGCCGAGAGAGGAGCCGGCTGGGCGAAAGCGGTACAGGTCGTGAGGACCAGAGCGAGGGTGAGAAGGGAGAACTGCCGTGGGGAATTAACCATAGCCACGGATCTTAGACCCTAAGGATCTGGTCTTGCAGAGAAACTCGTTCGGATACGCCCCATTTCAGGCCCTTTCCGTCATTGCGAACGACCCGTCGTATCTTCGGGGAGTGAAGCAATCTCGCGGCCCGCCGAGATCGCTTCAGTCCAAGGAAGAACTCCGGGTCCTTCGCGATGACGGTGGTAGGGTTTCTCCCCAAAGTCACGGACAGAGTCCGTGAAGCGACTCGCGATGACGTCGGTCGCGACGTCTCGTTACTTCTGGATGGTGCCCCGCAGGGTCTTGCCCCTCACCGGGTAGGGAGGCCGTTTGGTGTCCTTCCGGGGATTCTTCTTCAACTCGGCCATCACCACTTCGATGGCCTTCTCCAGCTGCGGATCGCGGCCGGCGATGACGTCTTTGGGAGTCTGCTCCACTTCGACGTCCGGCGGCACCCCTTCGTTTTCCACCACCCAGCCCTCTTCGGGCGTCCAGATGGCCAGGTTCGGAGCGGTGATGGTGCCGCCGTCCATGAGGACGGGGAAGCCGAGGATACCCACGAGGCCGCCCCAGGTGCGCTTCCCGATGAGGGGCCCCATGGAGAACTTGCGGAACATCCAGGGCAGGAGGTCGCCGCCGGAGCCCGCGGTCTCATCGATGAGCATGGTCTTCGGTCCTTGAATCGATCCGAACGGCGTCTTCAGATCCGCGCCGTAGCGCATGGCCCAGTTCGCGATGAAGGGCCGGCGAAGAATGTCGATGTAGTAGTCGGCCACCTGGCCGCCGCCATTGAATCGCTCATCAACGATGATGCCCTCTTTGTGGACCTGGGGATAGAAGTAGCGCTTGAAGTAGGTGTGTCCCGGCTCCGCCGTGTTGGGGACGTAGACATACGCGACCCGGCCGCCGGTGGCCGCATCGACCTTCTTCAGATTGCCCTCGACCCAGTCGCGATTGCGGAGAGCGCCCTCGTTCGGGATGGGCACCACCTGCACGGTGCGGGCGCCGGAGCCGTCGGGGTTCGACCCCAAGGAGATGTCGATGATCTTGTCCGAGGTGTTTTCGAAAAGGCTGTAGAGGTTCGTGGGCGGACGCAGGTCGCGGCCGTTCACGGCCAGGAGATACTCTCCCGCTTTGCCGCCCACTCCCGGTTCGGTGAGAGGCGACCGCAGCTTCGGATTCCAGTTGAGACCGCCGTAGATCTTCTGGATTCGATAGCGTCCGTTTGCGACTTCGTAGTCCGCGCCCAGCAGGCCGCCCGGAACGCTGTTCACTTCCGCGCGGGTATCGCCCCCACCCACCCGGTGATGGCCGACCGCGATCTCGCTCGACATCCACTGCAGGACCCGATTCAGGTCCGGCCGGGTGGCGACATGGGGGAGGAACGCCGCGTACTTGTCGTGCTGCGCCTTCCAGTCGATCCCGTGCATGTTGGGCGCGTAGAAGTAGTCGCGGTTGATCCGCCAGGCTTCATCGAAGATCTGCTTCCACTCCGCCCGCGGGTCCACTCGGACTTCGATGCTCTCCACCCCGAGCTTTCCCTCACCTGGTTCCGCCTTCTTCGCGGCGCCCACGATCGCCCAGTTGTCGCCCTTGTGAACGAGGAGTTTCTTGCCGTCCGCCGAGACCCGGTAGTCGTCCGCCTCCGCCACCAGGACCTCGTTCTTGCGCTTGGTCAGGTCGTATCGGTTGAGGGCGGTCTTCCCGTCCACCGTCTTCAGGTAGTAAATCTGACCGGCCTCTCCAGCTTGAAGATTCGCGAGATCCGCGGGCGCTATGGGCAGGTCCAGGATGCGGTATTCCAGGCCATCGAAGTCGATTCGGAAGGGCTCCGCCTTCTTTTCGCCTTCCTTCTTCTCCTTGCCGTCTCTTTCGGTGGCCTTCTCCTCATCCGGCTTCTCGCCTGCCTTGGCGTCTTCCTTGTTCTCGGCCTCCGCCTTCTCTTCGTCGCTTTCTTTGGCCAGGGGTGAGGGAAGATCGCTGCGCAGCACCGCCACGTAGACCGCCGCGGTGGCGTTCATGTCGGCGTTCGACTGGGCGAACCAATCCTTCACGGGCCCCGCGTCGGTAGAGGCCAGGAAGAAGAGGTACTTGCCGGTCTTGTCAAAGGCCGGGCTCTTCACGTCGCTCAGACCATCGGTCACCTGGAAGACCTTGCCCTGGTCGGTTTCGTAGGCATACACCGTGGTGAGGCCCGCTTCGTTGTCCATCGCGTAGGCGAGCCACTTCGAATCGGGAGACCAGACGTAGCTCAGGACAATCCCCGGGCTGTAGGTCGGCTGCTGGGCAATTTTCTTCGACATTCCGCTCTTCACGTCGAGCCAATAGACGCTCTGGGAGTTGTCCAAATAGGCGATCTTCTGAGAGTCGGGGGACCAGACCGGCGCGTCGTAGAAGCCCTCGCCCATGACCTTGAGCATGCGAGCCTCGGCCTTGCCGTCCTGAGCCCCGATGTAGAGCTGGTATCCGCCCGAGACGTCCGAGAACCACGCGATGGATTTGCCGTCAGGCGACCACGACGGCGAGCGGTCGTGTGCGTTCACGCTATTGGTCAGATTCCGAGCGTCGCCCTTCTCGCCGGGCACGGTCACGATCTCTCCGCGGAACGAGAAGGCCGCCCGGGCCCCGGAAGGCGAAATGGCGGCCTCGCGGATCCACTTGGCTCCCTTGGCGTAGCGCACCCGCGTCTCTCTCAGGTCCGAGGTGACGGAAATGGCGAGCGTTCGATCGGCGCCTGATGGGGGCTCCAGGATGTGAAGGACGCCGGCGTGTTCGTACACGATCCGGCCACCTCCCGACGATGCGCCCAAGACGGGGAAGTCGGCGTGCTTCGTGATCTGCCGAATGGCCTTCCC
>JAENWE010000419.1 GCA_016650185.1 Vicinamibacteria bacterium
CACGAGACGATCGAGGGCGCGCCGCACCTCAAGCCGCAGCACCTGCCGGTCTTCGACTGCGCGTTCAAGCCGGCCAACGGCGAGCGCTCGATCCACTACATGGGCCACGTCCGGATGATGGGCGCGATCCAGCCGTTCATCAGCGGCGCCATCAGCAAGACCGTCAACATGCCCGAGAACGCCACGTCCGAGGAGATCGAGAAGGTCTACCTCGAAGGCTGGAAGCTCGGACTCAAGGCGATCGCGGTCTACCGCGACAACTCGAAGCGCAGCCAGCCGCTCAGCACCGGCAAGAAGACCGGCGACGCGGGCGCCGACACGGCCTCCAGCGAAGAGGTCGAGAAGCTGCGCAAGCAACTCGCGAAGGCCCAGGCAGAGGCGGCACTCCCCCATCGACGCCGGCTCCCGTCCGAGCGCTCGGCGATCACCCACAAGTTCGACATCGCGGGTCACGAGGGCTACATCACCGTCGGGCTCTACCCCGACGGCCAGCCCGGCGAGATCTTCCTCAAGATGGCCAAGGAGGGCTCGACCGTCTCGGGCCTGATGGACACCTTCGCGACGACCGTCTCGGTGGCGCTCCAGTACGGCGTGCCGCTCAAGGACCTCGTCAACAAGTTCGCCCACGTCCGGTTCGAGCCGAGTGGCTTCACCGGCAACCAGGAGATCCCGATCGCCAAGTCGATCATCGACTACATCTTCCGCTGGCTCGGCTCACGCTTCCTGTCGCCTGAGGACAAGGCAAATCTCGGTCTCATCGATCGCACCGCGGTCGTGGCGGATGTCCCGGTGTCCTCCCCGGGCTCCGCTGCGGTCGTTCCTGAGACGACCACATCGGCGGTTGCCGGCGTCGCCCCCTCGGCGCCGGTCGCCGCTCCCGCAGCTATTGAGGCCGCCAAGGCCACCGAGCCCGACGCACCGAAGGCGACCGCGGCGGTCGCCGAGCCCGTTGTGGTCGCAAAGGCCGCCGAACCTGTGGCTGCCGAGCCTCTTGCGGTCATTGCGACGAACGGTGCCCTGGCTGCCAACGGTCACGCCAACGGCAACGGGAACGGCAAGACCACGAACGGCAACGGCGGCGGAGTGGCAGCAGCCCCGATCACCCTCAACTTCGGCGCCACCAAGGTCAGTTTCCAGACCCAGGCCGACGCCCCCAGCTGCATGGACTGCGGCTCGATCATGGTCCGCAACGGCAGCTGCTACAAGTGCCTCAACTGCGGCTCGACCTCCGGCTGCAGCTGACAGATCAACTGAAAGGAGCTACATCATGGCCAACGAGAAGACCGGAAAGAAGGCGGGATCGAACGCCTCGAAGGTTCTCAAGGATTCCAAGCAAGACAAGCCCTCGAAGTCCGCGGCTGGTAGCGCATTGACTCAGCGACCGGACAAGAAGGCACCGCCCAAAAAGAAGTAGGTCGGAGCCTTCGCCCGGTTCCAAGCATTTCGGATCGATCATTGTCGGCACCGGCGGCTGCGAAAGGTGCCTCGATTTTGGGGGCACGAGCAGCGGCAGCTGAAACCTAGGAGGCGGCGAAGGCCTTGTCCTCACAGGGATATGTCCTCGGCCCCGCCCTCCGATCTCTCGCTGTCGAGCTGGCAGGGCTCTACACCCAAGGCAACCTCATCGTCATTGCTGGGGCCGGGGTATCCCGCGCCTCCGGGTTGCCAGGTTGGGGCGATATGGTGACCACGATGCTGGAGATCGCGGAAGGCACACCAAGACTCGCGGCGTCCGGAACGCGATTGGAGCCAGTCCTTTCATCAATTCACGGGTCAGACCCAATCGGCCGCGCAGACTCACTTCGTAGGGTCCTCAAGACCGAGTTCCCTGCAACGCTCCATCGAGCACTGTTCGGGGATTCAAGCGCCACAAATCCATATCGACCATCGATTTCGCATTGGCATATTGCGTCGTTGGCTAACCCGCAGCTAATGCCTGACGTGTTTACTTCCAACTACGACGATCTATTGGAAGACGCAAAGCAGGATCTGGGGCGAGGTGGGCGCGTTCGTCACTTTCACGGAAAGTTGCCCCAGTCGTGGGCGCGCACAACGCGGCTAGGTAATCCGCCAGTTGTGACCATGCGGGACTATATGGCCGCTGAAACCCGCGGCCGGTATGAAGCGATTGCTAAGGGGTTCAGGCACAAGACCGCGCTCCTGGTCGGATTTAGTCTCTCCGATCCAAACCTAGCCAGGATCATTCGTGATCAGGCGCGAGATTGTCGCGCGCTGCTGATTGCGTCGGCGGGCACGTTAACCGCCGGAGAACAGATCGTTCGCCTTGACCTGCTACGCAGGTATTGGCAGGGTCTCAACGTAGACGTCACCGCGGTGGAGGCGTACGAGGAGATGCCGGCATTCCTTTTAGCGCTTCGACGAGACGTTCACCGCAGGCAAGGGCGAAGCCTCGAAAACATCGGAGATGCTGCCCTTCGGGCGACCACTACCGCAAACCCCTACGAGTGGTCCGGAGCACGAAAATGGCGTGACGCACTGAGACAAGCAGAATCGGCGTCTAAGACCGTCGCCCCAGAGCTGCGAAGGGATTCGACCGTACATGTCGGTTTCTATGCCATCCAACCGAACGGGCGTCTAGCCCACATGGTTGGATCTCGAACCAATCGTGACTCGTATGCGAACTGGCCGCGTCGTGAACTCGTCGCTGACAGCTCCCAGCCGTGGGGTGCGGCGGGATACAGCTACGCAGCCGGGGTTCCAGTCGTTGCGGCAAACCGAAGCGCTGCATTTGACCGGAATGTGCCTACGGAGAACCTGATCGAATGGCAGGCCGAGCGCGCCAATCAGCG
>JAENWE010000420.1 GCA_016650185.1 Vicinamibacteria bacterium
ACTCGGAAGTGCCTTTCGTCCGGGAGAACGCCCGCCGGAATCTCCTCCGCCTCGATGCGCTTGCCATCGTGGACGGGGCGCAAGCGCGCGTCGATCGCTATCAAAGCGAGCACGGCGCGGCTCCCACCGCATGGAAGAGTCTTATCGTTGCGGGACTGATCGGAGCGCCGCCCCGCGATCCCCTGGGCGTGGAGCTCACGCTCCTGGATGGCCGGGTCCTGGTGTCGAAGGCCTCGCCGCTGTGGCGTCCCGGACTACAAGGCGAAGGCGTCCGCTGACTTCGCCCGTTTCGCGGATGCGATAAAGGCCGCCACCGCGGCCGCCAGTGACAGGCCCGAAATCCACAGGCCCACGAACAACCTCTGGGGCCGATACCGGAGTTCGACTCGATGGGTCCCCGCCGGCGCCGCCACTCCACGGAAGGCCAGGTTGGCTCGAGTAACCGGCGCCGGCTGCCCGTCCAGAGTGGCTGTCCAACCGGGGGCCCACGCGTCGAGAAACACGGCCAGACCATCGCGCGGGGACGTGATCGTGGCCACGGTTCGGCTCGTTCCATCGACCTCCACCGAGCACTCGCCGCGCCCCGCACCCGAAGGCGGTTGAGGCGCCATTTCCGGGTCAATCGCGATGCTCCTGAGGTCATACCCTGAATATGCGAGATCGATGGCGGCTCGATAGTTATCGACGTTTCGTATGCCGTCGACGACAAAGCACCAGGGAAGCGGACCTGGAACCCGGTACAGATAGACCATGTCCCCCATGAGGGTTCTCTCCGAGTGAACCAGGGTGAGGGCGTCGGTTCCCTTGGTGTCGAGGGTGACCATGTGAGTCACGCCGGCAGCCTGCATGACGCGAAGCTCTCCCGGAGTCCCGTGAGCGTCCCTGAGCAGTTGGGACAATAGTCGGATATACCGCGTCTGGACGTTCTTTATGTCGTCGTCGAAGCTGCTTCTGATCCCGAATATTCGAGACGCGGTGGGAGGGAGGATCTGCTTTACGCTGAGCGCGACCGCCACCTCCCACTCGAACCCCGGGGGCGCTTTTCGATTGAGATCGGCCACCTTGGGAGTGTCCTGATCACGAGTGCGGAAATAAAGGCGCTTGCCGCCGTCTCCAAAGAAGGCATCGACCATCGGCGGGCGGTAGGTCAAGAGGGCCTCGGGCGCCATCTCGTTGAGTCGCGCGTGGGAGTAAGTCGTGGGGAGAGCGACGCACGCCATCAGTAGCAGGCGATGCCCCAGGGTCTTGTCCATTCTCGACAGGGCGTACATCATCATCGCCCCGATGACTACGGTCGGGCCGAATCCTGCCAGGCTCCAGAGCACGTCTGTGAAGCTCGGCTTGCTGGCGATGAGGGGGCCGACGAGGCGAACCCCGATCACACAAAGGACAACGAGGCCGAGGAGGAAACCAGCCACCGCCGCCCGCCCCCGCCGCCAGTCCTGCCGGGCCTGGTCCCATCCGAGGGCGGCCAGCACGGACAGGACGAAGCTGGCGAGAAGCATGGCCTTAACCGGAAACCGGAGCGAGGCAAGAATCGGAGTGTGATCGGCGATGAGGTCGTAGGCGGGGGCGTAACCCCCCAAGGCGAAGAGAATGGACGCCGCAAATACCGCGCCGAGCAGGCGCCCACGACCTTTGAGACCGGCGACCGCTATCCCGGCCAACACCAGCGGACCGATCCCGGCGTAGACGGAATGCAGCAGAGGGGACACGAAATCGTCGAACGACTCCGCCCAGACGAAGGGCAGGCTCCGATAGAAGAGTGGATAAGGGATCTGAAGCAGCAAGAGGGGGTGGAGGGACCAGTAGGTCCGAACGTTCTCGGGAAGGTTCGCGCGGGCCGTTCCGGCCAGGTTGCCCACGAGGGGAAACCACTGACCCGCCGACAAAAGGATCGCGGTGGTCAGGGCCAGGCTTCCAAGAATCAGGTAACGAGGCACACTCCCTCTGAGTTGCAAAAACCGGAACAGATACCAGACTCCCGCCAGCAGTCCCCCCATGAAGACGGGCTCCGAGCAGGTCAAGAGGCACGCCGCAACCGAGGCGCCCCACAGGAGTGCGCTCCTCACGGTCGGGTGGGTCGCGGTTCGCTCGGCCGCGAGCATCATCCAGGGAATCCACGACGTCCCGGTGAAGAGATTCAGCATGTTGGCGGTCGAGAGCCAGGGCCCCGAGGACATCCACAACACCGTGCCGAGAAGGCAGGCCGTTTCACTGGCCCGAAGCGCTCGGAGCAGGAGCAGCATGCCCAGGCCGCCGAAGAGGTGATGGAAGAGCACACTGAGCGAGTAATACTTCCCCGCGGACATGATCATCCCCAACCAGGTGAAGGGGTAGAGAAGCTGGGCCGGCAGTTCCATCAACGGCTCGCCGAACGACACGGTTGGATCCCACAGGGGCAGGCCGCCCTCGGCCACCGCACGCACGATGCCC
Organism: Vicinamibacteria bacterium; assembly: GCA_016650185.1. Lineage (GTDB taxonomy): Bacteria > Acidobacteriota > Vicinamibacteria > Fen-336 > JAGNNV01 > JAGNNV01. The sequence continues at coordinate 2,437 of JAENWE010000420.1, forward strand.
TCCATCTGTCCATGCCAGAGGTGATAGACGTCGCGTTCGAAGATCACCTTTCCGGCGAGCAGGGGGCCGAAGACCAGGAGAGTCATCGATCCGATCACCGCTCCAGCCAGGGTCCGCCTCAGGGGAGTCATCAAGAGGGCGACGATACCGTTGATCCTTCGGTCAACCGCAGTTGGTCGGCCCCGCCTTGCAGGCTGGTCTTGCGTCAGGACCCCGTTTTGCCTTCGGACTGGAAGATCCAGTACGCGTAGCTCGCGTAACGGCCGTCGATTCGAAGGCGCGTGGCCGGTCGGTCCAGCAGGCGCGACGGAATTCGGAAGACCAATTCGTTCCAGCCCGGCGTCAGTGTGCTCCTGAACCAATCCGTCCTCCCGTGGGGCGTGGTGAACCGGGTCGTACTTTCGGCGATGGCGAGCTCCATTCGGCGATCGCCCTCCGGGTGTCGCACGCGGGCCAGTGGTCCGGAGTTCGTTCGAACCACGATCCACAGATCAGAGCCTTCGATGGGAGTGGCCACGCTCATCTCTTCGAATCCCATGATGACCCGGCCTCCGTCCGCGAGCACGGTCCCCGAGCCGCGTACCGCTCCTTGGTAGCTGTCCAGCTTCAGGGCGGCAAACAGACTCCGGGCGCCCAAAACGGAGCTCCAGTGATATGCATGGCCCAGCTCGTCGATGGGATCGCATACGTTCAGAGAATCGACCAGCCGGAGATCGGCGGGCAGATCGGCGCTCACCAGATCACTCTGTAGTCCCCGAAGGTCGCTTCGGGTGGGGTAGATCGCGAGTTCCGAGCCCGCGAGGCTGGACGTGACGAAGAGGGGAGGCCCGCTGATGAGGACCTGCCAGCCGGGAGAACCGGCGATGTAGTCCTCGAACGCGATCAGATAAG
>JAENWE010000421.1 GCA_016650185.1 Vicinamibacteria bacterium
CCGAGGCCAGGCCCTCACCAGCCTGTGCGTTCAGACCGAGTATCTGATCGTGAACGTGATCGAGGTCTACGTGACCGCCGGCCTTCTCCGTTTCATGACCGGCATCAGTGTGCCCATGGCGACGTGCTGCGCGGTGGTCATCCTGGTCAGCTATACCGCGTTCGGAGGCTTGTGGGGAGCCGCCTACACCAACTTGATTCATTGCGTCGTCATTTTCGTCGGCCTCACCTCGGTAGCGGTGCTCGGAACCGCATCCTTCGGCGGTTGGGAGGCGGTCACCCGCGTGGTTGGTGAGCAGCTCGCGGTCGTGGGGCGGGATGAGGGCGCCTTCTGGAGCCTGGCGGGTCAGGGGGTGGGGCCCATCGTGGCCATGATCTTCTCGGCTGCCGTCCACACTCCGGCCGCCTCGATCTACGCCAACTTCTCCGCCGCGGCGAGGCGCGAGACGCATCTGCCCGCCACGTTCGTCCTCGCGGGTTTTGGCGCGGGTCTTGTCCCCGCTGTGGCCGGCGTCATCGGCATCCTGACTCTGGCCCGGTACGGGGCGGCCAAAGGCCTCTCCGGCTACGCCATCATCACCACGTTCGCTACCGAGACCAGTCCCTGGCTCGGTGGACTGGCGGTCGCCGCCATCCTCGCCGCGGTGATTTCCACCGGCGGGCCGATCCTGCTCTCGAGCGCCACCCTGTTCGTGCGCGACTGGCTCCCGGCTCGGGTCACCGCCACGCCTCAAGGCACGCTTCGCGCATATCGGATCGCCACCGTCGCCTACGGAGTCTTGTCCGGGTTCCTTTCACTTCTGGTGGTGAAGTCCGGCATCTCTCTTTTGAGCCTTCTTCTCTTCGGATACGCCACGGTGGTGCCTCCCGCCATCGCTTTGTTCTTCCTTCTCTACTGGCGACGCACCACGGAGACGAGCGTCTTGTGGGGCATGGGGTTGGGCTATGGCGCGAGTGTTGTTTCCTATGCTCTGGTGCGGGTCGGATGGTCGGCCGTCGATCCGTCCTATGCGAGCACGCTGGTTCCGCTTGTGGTGGTTCCTCTGGTCGCTCTTGGGTGGCCACGGTCCGGGGGCAGGGAGGCGGCGCGCTTTCGCGACATCCTTCGCACTCCGCAGGCGTGATGACTTTCGACTGCCTGCTCGAAGGCGACCAGTTCGTTCGGATGCGCGACGGGGTGGCCCTCTCGGTCAGTGTTTATCGCCCGTCGCGCGACGGCAGGGGCTTACCCGGGCCGTTCCCGGTGCTGCTCGAGCGGACGCCGTACGGCAAACGTCGAGCGGTTTCGAATCAGGCCGGCGAGTTCTTCGCCCGGCAGGGCTATGTGGTGGTGATGCAGGACGTGCGTGGGCGATTCGCGTCGGAGGGCGAGTGGTACTTCCTCGCCGAGCACGAAGGGCCTGACGGCTTCGACACCGTGGCGTGGATTGCCGCGCAGCCCTGGTGCGACGGGAACATTGGAACCATGGGCCTGTCCTACAGCACGGCTACGCAGCAGGCTCTGGCCGTCTTGCGTCCGCCCGGCCTAAAAGCCCAGTTTCTGTCCGACGGGGGGTACGACTATTTCCATCGCACCCTGCGTCACTCCGGCGCCTTCGAACTCGGCGTCTTGCTCCCCTACGTCGTCCGTCTGGCTCGCGAGGGGCCGGACCTGGCGAAGGACCCCGAGCGTCGCGCCGCCTTTGAAGCCGAACTCGACGGATTGCGACCGTGGCTGGACCGCCTGCCTCTTCGAAAGGGCGAGTCCTTCCTGCGCCACGCCCCGCGTGAAGAGCGCTGGTTTTTCGACATGCTCACGACTTCGAGGCGCGACGCCTATTGGACCCAGCCGACCCTGAGCCTCAAAGAACATGTCGACGCCTACCCCGACATTCCCCTCTTCTTCCAGACCTCCTGGTACGGTCATCACGTCTGGGCCACGATCGAGAAGTACCGGGCACTTCGCCTCGGGCGCACCTCTCCCATGCGCCTGCTCATCGGCTCGTGGCTGCATGGCTATGACGATTTCGCCCGGTCCTACGCGGGGGCCGTGGACTTCGGCCCCGAGGCGCGGATCGACTTCAACGCCTTGCGCCTGCTCTGGTTCGACGCCACCCTCAAGGGCGCGGATAACGGGATCCTCCGTGGCCCGGACGTTCACTTCTTCGTCCTCGGAGGCGGGTCCGGAGGTCGCGACTCGGAAGGCCGCCTGAAGCATGGAGGCTCGTGGCGCGACGCAACTACATGGCCGTTATCCGCGGCGAAGGCGGTCACGTTCCACCTTCACCCCGACAGGCGTCTGCGTCTTGAGCCGCAGGAACCCGGCGGCCCGCCGCACTGTTTCATCTTCGATCCGATCGATCCCGTGCCCACCGTGGGCGGGGGCGTTCAGAACGGAATGTTTCCCCGGCTCATCCAGGGAGGAGCCTACGACCAGCGCGGCCGGGATGAATTGTGGGTTTGTGCCGACACCGAGCCCCTGGCCAGTCGCGCAGACATCCTGGTGTTCGAGACCGAGCCCTTGAACGACGACCTCGAGGTCACCGGGCCGGTCTCGGTGCGGCTGTTCGTGTCGTCCTCCGCCAAGGACACCGATTTCACGGCCAAGCTGATCGACGTGTACCCGCCGAGCCCCGACTGGCCCCAGGGCTTCGCCATGAACCTGACCGACTCGGTGGCGCGCTGCCGATATCGCGAAGGCTTCGATCACGAAGCGTGGCTCGAGCCCGGCCGGATCGTCGAGATCGCCATCGAGCCCCAGCCCATCAGCAACGTCTTCGCCAAGGGTCACAAGATCCGTCTCGATATCTCGAGCAGCAACTTTCCCCGCTTCGACGTCAATCCCAACACCGGGGAGCCGTGCGGCCTCGAGACAAGAGTCGAGGTGGCCGCGAACCGGGTCTACGGGGACGCGGACCACCCTTCGGCTCTCACCCTCCACACGATCTAGCGCCGTTCAAGTAGAATCCACGGCCTCATGGCCTCCCGAGGCGCTGTTTCCCAGGGTGTCCCTCCCCTCCCCCCAAGATTCCCCTTTTAGGAGAAATGCATGTTTTCGTTCGCCGAGCGTAAGTCCATGAAGCTCGCCCTGATGTTCGCCGCGGTTTTCGTGCTCCTGGCCGGCGCGGCCCCGAGTTTCGCGAGTGAAGCCGACCTCGTGTTGCCGGATCTCGCCTCGGTCAGTTTCTTCGGCATGACCGGCTGGAACCTGCTGTTCCTCGGCCTGTTCGTGTGCGCCGCAGGAGCCTTGTTCGGGATGGTGTTCTACAAGCAGCTTCGCGACATGCCCGTCCACTCGTCGATGCTCGAGGTCTCCGAGCTCATCTACGAAACCTGCAAGACCTATCTGCAGACTCAGGGGCGTTTCATCATGCTCTTGTGGCTGTTCATCGCCTCGATCATGGTGGTGTACTTCTGGTGGCTGCGCCATTTCTCGGTCGACCGCGTCCTGCTCATCATCTTCTTCTCCCTGGTCGGTATCGCGGGCAGCTATGGCGTCGCCTGGTTCGGCATCCGCATCAACACCTTCGCGAACTCGCGCACCGCGTTCGCCGCCCTGCGCGGCAAGCCCTTCCCGACCTACGCCATCCCCCTGAAGGCCGGTATTTCCATCGGCACCCTGCTGATCTCCGTCGAACTTGTGATCATGCTTGCTATCCTTCTTTTTGTCCCGGGCGACTACGCGGGCCCCTGCTTCATCGGCTTCGCCATTGGTGAGTCGCTGGGCGCCGCGGCCCTCCGCATCGCCGGCGGCATCTTCACCAAGATCGCCGACATCGGCTCGGACCTGATGAAGATCGTCTTCGACGTCAAGGAAGACGACGCGCGCAACCCCGGCGTCATCGCCGACTGCACCGGCGACAACGCGGGCGACTCGGTTGGCCCCACCGCCGATGGCTTCGAGACCTACGGCGTCACCGGCGTCGCCCTCATCACCTTCATCCTCCTCGCCGTCGCCGATCAGACCGTGCAGGTTCAGCTGCTGGTCTGGATCTTCGCCATGCGCATCCTCATGATCGGCACGTCGGTGGCCTCCTACTTCATTAATGAAGCCTTCGCATCCAGCAAGTACCTGAAGGCCGACAAGATGAATTTCGAAGCGCCGCTCACCTCTCTGGTCTGGCTGACTTCGATCCTCTCGGTGGCCGTGACCTACATCGTCTCCTACCTGATGATCCCGGATCTGGCCGGGGACTCCAGCCTGTGGTGGAAGCTGTCCTCGATCATCACCTGCGGGACGCTCGCCGGGGCGATCATCCCGGAGTTGGTGAAGATCTTCACCTCCACCGGATCCTCGCATGTGAAGGAAGTGGTCACCGCCTCCCGTGAAGGCGGGGCGTCGCTCAATATTCTCGCGGGCCTCATCGCCGGCAACTTCTCCGCTTTCTGGCTGGGCCTCACCATTACCGGTCTGATGGGCATCGCCGCCGCCATCTCCACCGGCTTCCCGACCACCCTGATGCTCGCGCCCGCCGTGTTCGCGTTCGGCCTGGTGGCCTTCGGTTTCTTAGGGATGGGCCCGGTGACCATCGCGGTCGACTCCTACGGCCCCGTCACCGACAACGCTCAGTCCGTCTTCGAGCTCAGCACCATCGAGCAGATGAAGGGTATCGATGCGGAGATCGAGAAGGATTTCGGCTTCAAGCCCGATTTCTCGAAGGCCAAGCATTTCCTCGAAGAGAACGACGGCGCCGGCAACACCTTCAAAGCCACGGCCAAGCCGGTGCTCATCGGAACCGCGGTGGTCGGCGCCACCACCATGATCTTCTCGATCATCGTCATGCTCACCGACGGGCTGACCCTCAACATGGAGAAGCTCTCCATTCTCTATTCGCCTTTCCTTCTCGGTCTCGTGTCCGGCGGCGCGGTCATCTACTGGTTCACCGGCGCTTCGATGCAGGCGGTGTCGACCGGCGCCTACCGCGCGGTTGAGTTCATCAAGAAGAACATGAAGCTCGACTCAGGAGCCACCAAGGCCTCGGTAGAGGATTCCAAGAAGGTGGTGGAGATCTGCACCCTGTACGCACAGAAGGGGATGTTCAACATCTTCCTCACCATCTTCTTCATCACCCTCGCTTTCGCCTGCTTCGAGCCGTTCTTCTTTATCGGCTATCTCATCTCCATCGCCCTGTTCGGCCTTTATCAGGCCATCTTCATGGCTAACGCCGGGGGTGCTTGGGATAACGCCAAGAAGATCGTCGAAGTCGAACTCAAGGAGAAGGGCACGCCCCTTCACGCCGCCGCCGTGGTTGGTGACACCGTGGGCGACCCGTTCAAGGACACGTCATCGGTGGCCATGAATCCGGTCATCAAATTCACCACGCTCTTCGGCCTCCTCGCCGTCGAGCTGGCCGTGGAGATGGCGAACAACGGGCAGCATGGTCTGACCCAGGTCCTCGCCGTGGTCTTCTTCGCGGCGGCGTTGTTCTTCGTGCACCGGTCGTTCTACGGCATGAGAATCGACACGAAGTTGTAGTCAGGCCTCCGGAGGCCCTGAGCCAACCCCCCGGGCTGCTAGCCCGGACTATTCATGAGGAAATCTGCTGCGACGTCCGATACCGCGCCACTGGCGGGCGTGCTCGCTCCTCGTCTTCTCACAGTATGTTCAATACTGTTGCGTCGCTCGTCACTGCGCTTGCCCGCCATTGGC